>NZ_LZGO01000085.1:0-384 GCF_001690235.1 Gilliamella sp. wkB292 | reverse complement strand
TGAATATTATCAATCATTTAAATAAGGCAAATAATCTAATTCATTTAATTTGGACTAGCTATCTATTTTGCTAACTTTTTCTTCATTTTTATGATATTAGCTTAGTTATAATAGAATTGATTAATAATCACCTAGCGTGTTATTTTATTTAACTTTGTAGTCTTATTCCAGCTTGATAGAGATGAACGTTTAGCTATACTGTATATATTAACATATTGAATATATTTAGAAATTAAAGAAAATTGATTTAAGCAAATTTCTATCATTAGATATCTTATTAAGATCAATTGCACAATAAAAATAGGGTAAGTTAATTAAATACTTTTTTTATAAAAAATTTTGTGTAAGATAATCATCGAATATATTAATGAATAGAATATATTG
>NZ_LZGO01000084.1:0-7581 GCF_001690235.1 Gilliamella sp. wkB292 | reverse complement strand
TACCACTTCAGATTTTATAAAAAATAGCGCTAAATTATATTTTAATTAAAATTAATGCGTTTATACATCAGTCCTTAAAATTGTATTCAGAATTGAGAATAACTTTACGTTGTCGTATCAATAATTGATGTATAGAACGATTGTTGTGTTTTGTCGATTTAGTTAATTGGTAAAAATGTATCAAGTCGCATTGATTTTAACCCCGCTTTCCTTAATGATGATTCTTTTCTATACAATTTTAATTGTTTTCTGGTATTAATTATTCATTCAAATTGATGAGGTTGTAAGAGTACAACTAATCAACAAATTCTAAAAGCTAGTCTACCCAGCTAAACGAATAATATTAACGTTTATCACTCAATTTTTCTTAGTTTTTTCTTGGTCTGTAACAGGCGTGAATAAGGTTATTTTTATTTGAAAGTAATTTCATGATTTTTAACTTTTACTTTGATTTTAATCATATAAAAAAATTTTTTTTTAGCTCTTGAAATTTACTCTTCCACACTTATTTAGTGATCATGCAAATGGTTTAAATGTTTTATGCATTTATACCAAATTTATTGCTCAGGAGAGAATAATATGAGGTTAGATAAACTCACTAACAAGTTTCAACAAGCTTTAGCTGATGCACAATCATTAGCATTAGGTAAAGATAACCAATATATAGAGCCGGTACATGTGTTATCAGCAATGCTTAATCAGGAAGGTAGCAGTGTCAAACCATTATTGGCTGCAGCGGGAGCGAATGTTGCTGCTTTGCAACAAGAACTAACCCAAGCAATTGATCGATTGCCACAAGTACAAGGTGTGGGTGGTGAAGTGCTGCCTTCACAAGAGTTTGTTCGTGTATTAAATCTTTGTGACAAATTAGCGCAAAAAAATGGCGATAGTTATATTTCGTCAGAACTGTTTATATTAGCTGCTTTAGAAGAAAAAGGCAGTTTAGGTGATATTCTTAAAAAATCCGGTGTTACAAAAGACAGATTAAATCAGGCCGTCAGTCAAATAAGAGGAAGTGATAACGTGAACGATGCCAGTGCAGAAGATCAACGTGGTGCGTTGAAAAAATATACTATCGATTTAACCGAACGTGCTGAACAAGGTAAGCTCGATCCTGTAATTGGACGCGATGAAGAAATCCGTCGTACAATTCAAGTATTACAACGTCGTACTAAAAATAATCCGGTGTTAATCGGTGAACCTGGCGTGGGTAAAACCGCAATTGTCGAAGGACTTGCACAGCGCATTGTAAACCGTGAAGTACCTGAAGGTTTACGTAATAAACGTGTGTTGTCTTTAGATATGGGCGCGTTAATTGCAGGTGCCAAATACCGTGGTGAATTTGAAGAACGTTTAAAAGCCGTTTTAAAAGATTTAGCCAAAGAAGAAGGGCGCATCATTTTATTTATTGATGAAATTCATACCATGGTTGGTGCAGGTAAAAGCGATGGGGCAATGGATGCAGGTAATATGTTAAAACCAGCATTAGCCCGCGGTGAATTACATTGCGTTGGTGCGACTACTTTAGATGAGTATCGTCAATATATTGAAAAAGATCCCGCTTTAGAGCGTCGATTCCAAAAAGTCTATGTGGCTGAACCAACTGTTGAAGATACTATTGCTATATTGCGTGGTTTGAAAGAACGTTATGAATTGCATCACCATGTACAAATTACAGATCCAGCAATTGTGGCAGCAGCTACGTTATCGCATCGTTATATTTCCGATCGTATGCTTCCAGATAAAGCGATCGATTTAATTGATGAAGCTGCATCAAGTATTCGTATGCAAATGGATTCAAAACCTGAATCATTAGATCGACTTGAACGCCGTATTATTCAGCTTAAACTTGAGCAACAAGCGCTTAAGAAAGAGTCTGATGATGCAAGTAAAAAACGACTTGAGATGCTAAACGATGAACTTGCTGAGAAAGAAAAAGAGTATGCGTCACTTGAAGAAGAGTGGAAGTCAGAGAAGGCTGCTGTTTCGGGTACTCAGACAATCAAAGCTGAGTTGGAAAAAGCACGTACTGAGATAGAACAAGCGCGCCGAGCTGGTGATCTTAATAAAATGTCTGAATTACAATACGGCAAGATCCCTGAGCTGGAAAAGAAATTAGCATCGGCAACACAGCTTGAAGGCAAAACCATGAAGTTATTGCGTAATAAAGTTACCGATAATGAAATTGCTGAAGTGCTTTCTAAATCAACGGGTATTCCTGTTTCAAGAATGCTTGAAAGTGAGAAAGATAAATTACTGCATATGGAAGATGCATTACATAAACGCGTGATTGGTCAAGACGAAGCCGTTGTCGCGGTTGCGAATGCAATTCGTCGTAGCCGAGCAGGACTTTCTGACCCGAATAAACCAATTGGATCTTTTTTATTCTTAGGACCAACTGGGGTAGGTAAAACTGAGCTTTGTAAATCATTAGCTAACTTTATGTTTGATAGTGAAGATGCCATGGTCAGAATCGATATGTCTGAGTTTATGGAAAAACACTCAGTGGCACGTTTAATTGGTGCACCTCCGGGATACGTAGGATATGAAGAGGGCGGTTATTTGACCGAAGCGGTAAGACGTCGTCCTTATTCTGTCATTTTATTAGATGAAGTCGAAAAAGCGCATCCGGATGTCTTTAATATTTTATTACAAGTATTAGATGATGGACGATTAACCGATGGACAAGGGCGCACTGTTGATTTCCGAAACACAGTGATTATTATGACATCTAACTTAGGTTCAGATTTAATACAAGGTCATGTTGAATTAAGTTATGACGAAATGAAAGCATTAGTAATGACCGTTGTAACGAAACACTTTAGACCAGAATTTATCAATCGTATTGATGAAACAGTGGTATTCCATCCACTTGGTCAAGAAAATATCAAAGCGATAGCTAGAATTCAATTGGCTCATGTGGAAAAACGTTTGGATGAACGCGGTTATCAATTGGATATCTCTGACGCAGCGTTAGAGCAACTTGCTAAAGTTGGTTTTGACCCAATTTATGGTGCAAGACCATTAAAACGTGCAATTCAACAAGAGATTGAAAACCCATTAGCACAACAGATCCTATCCGGTAAACTTGTGCCAGGTAAAACCATTCATTTGGAATTAGTTGGGGATAACATTGAAGCTAAACAATAATCAATTTTGAATATTGTTGAAAATAATACAATGTGAGCATATAAAAAGCCTGAAATTATTTTCAGGCTTTTTTATTTATAAAGTAATCGTTATTGTTGAAAATTCTTTAAGTAAAGAGGGCTGATTTGAGAAAATTTAAAGATATATTCAGGCTCTTTTAATTTACCTTCTAAACGCATGCTTGATTCATAAATACAAATATCATTATCTTTAAAAAAATTACCTGAGAACTTAACTTTTGTCCTTTCTTTAAATTTGAAACTGTATCAAATAACGGTGTAGCAGGTTTAATTAATGTCTTATGAAACGAATATGAAAAAGGTTTTATTCTAAGTAGTAATATAAAATTTTTTTGCTATTTTAATTTTCAAAAGATCAAGAGCATTTTATTTAGACGTAATAGATTATCGTTCCAATCGATGTTTTGACTGTTAAAAGGGCGACATTGATATGCAGTTGTTCTATTTTTCAATTAACGCACTATTTTTTGCCTATTATCCGTTTTTGGGTTTGATTAATGAGCCGTAAACAAGCATTGATAAGCACGGTTTGATTAGCGGAATATTGAAGTATCGATTCAGGCTCTTTTCTATAATTGAATATCTTATTGCTTGTCATGCTCGATATTGATGCTTTTTATATGGCGGGTGATAATTGGTTTTTCGCTAACGTTTATTACATCTTTAGTTGCTTGTTAATGCTTATCATCTTATTAATTAATTTATAATTTATTAATCATTTTCTAAAAGGCTTTTTCAAGTGTGTTTTGATAAAGCTCAAAGTAAAAGCATTATTTAATCTTGCTAAATGCATCATAAAGCATCATACTAAATCAGATTGATAAAATATTCATTATTAGCATGAAAGGAAAAATATATGATTAAATTAATTATCAGTGATTTAGACGGGACTTTTTTAAACGAACAAGGTGATTATGATCGTCAACTATTTGCTAAAGTGTATAAGCAAATGACAAAAGAGAATGTCCATTTTGTTGCGTGTACCGGTAAACAGTGTGAGCGGGTCGAGGAACTATTTGGCGATTATAGTCAACATATTTGGATCGTTGGCGACAGTGCTACAGCAATTAAATTTAATGGAGAATTTGTCTATCGTTCCTTTTTAGCCAATGATTTGGGACAACGTATTATCAACACATTGGAACAAGCCAGCACCGATCATGTAATCATTGCCTGTACAGCAAAAGGGGCAGTGATTCGATCGGATTTACCAGCAAGATTAAAACAAAAAGTTCGTGGTTCTTATGCTTCCATTATTGAAGTTGATGAACTGAGTTCAATTTCTGATGATTTTATTAAAATCACGGTCTATGATGAAACAGGTCAATGCCCTCAAACGCGTATGCATTTAACCCCTTATGAGGATAACGTGTATATTGTTGTATCAGAAGCAAATTGGATTGATATCACCGATTATGATGTGCATAAAGGTAATACTATCAAGAAATTACAACAAATGCTTAACGTAACTGTCAACGAAACTATGGCATTCGGTGATGGTTATAACGATATTGAATTGTTAGAACAAGCTGAATATAGTTTTGCCATGCGTAATGCATTTGAAGAAACGAAAGCAAAAGCAAATTTTATAACTGGCTATAATACTGATAGTGCCGTTTTGAAAACAATTCAATTGATATTAAATCTACAAGCAAAATAGCTAAAAAATAGATTCGGTCGACCTTCGAGCGAATCTATTAGGCGACCTCTATCTGTAAATCAAAATGCTCAAAACCTTCAATTTTAGTTTCTCGACTGACGACAATGATATCAAGATCTTCACATGTTGCCACTTTATAACGAGCTATTTGTAACATTTTATCGGCTATTACAGCGGCGACAACTTCATTACTTTGGGCAATTACCTCTTTTTTAAAACAAGCATCTTCATAATAAACAGCACTTAATCCAGCTTGTGGATCAAGTCCACATACGCCAATAAATGTTTGATCAAAGACCATATTACGGATCTGATTTACCGTATCTGCACCCATGGTGCTGCCGGTTTGCGGATTCACTTTTCCACCAAGTAAAATAAGCTCCCCCTGAGTTCGACTACTAAGTAGTGAAGCGATTTGAGGGGAATTTGTCACAATAGTCAACTCAATATTTGCAGGAATATAACTTGCCATTGTCAAATAGGTTGAACCTGCGTCAATAAAAATACAAGAATTGGCTTTGATGAGTTGAGCGCATCGTTTAGCAACCGATGATTTTTCACTAACGCTTTGAGTCATTCTGGTTTCAAAGCTTGCAGATTGTTTTAATTGACTGACCGCACCCCCATAAACACGTTTGCAGATACCACTGCGCGCAAGTTTTTGTAAATCGCGGCGAATCGTATGTTCTGATACACCAAGTAATTTAATTAAATCGGCATTGACTACTCGACCTTTGTCTTGTAATAACTGCTGAATATAAGATTGTCGTTGTTCAGGAAAAGCATCATAATCAATCATCTATCACTCCATCAATGAATTTACCTTTTTCCCACGCCATATTCTTGTGCAGTATATTATCTTCACCAATTACATTTGGATTTTCACGATTGATATTATTGCGGTTTAGTAAACAGGCATTATATTCGGCATCTAAACATTTTCGTTGGATTTTGTTGTCGATATTAATGATTTGACAACGATTTTTTTCAAAAATATATTGATAGTTTTTGTATTGATAAAAACTTTCTATTTTAGTCTGGAGCCTTTGTTGTTTATCATCCACGTCATAACAATTTTTGCTACCTATGGCAGATTTATCTTTGGGATTGAACTCTATATTACTACCCCATAGATGGGTTGGTGTAAATGTTCCCTTATCATTAATATAATAATCCAAGTTATCACCTTGCCTTGAACGGTATTTTTTGATAGCTAAATCAAGTATTCCATCAAAATTGATATCTTGTAAGTCGATGCTCATAAAACCATTATCACTATAGTTTAAATTTTCGATTTTTTGTAATAACCGATGGTTATTTTTCGCATAAACGTTAATGCCAACTAGTGTAATTTTATCCATTTTTTGTTTAGAAAAGACCGCAGTAAAATAGTGATGATCAGTTGACGCTAATTGTAATAATTCAACATTAGTAAATTGCGTATTACTATCTTTATCAATCACTAATTGTTGAGAAAGTTTTACCGGATATTGTTGATTATTGCTGCCATTAAACCAATAACCCTTTAATGTTCGATTTAACAATGTTGTTTCTTGATTTTGTGTTAGATGAATATCATTAAAGATAAAATAGTGACTTTGGTTTTTGGCTTTTATTTGTTGATTGTCAGGATCGATATAGAGATCGTGTGCATCATAAAGTTCTAAATTGGTTTGATTAGTTAACTGTGAACAGGAATTATTCAATTCACATCCATAGTTTAATTTATGCTGTATCTGTTTTGGATCATCATCATAAACCCAAAAAGCTTGACTTATCGGTTCTAGATATAAAGTCATTTGTTTATCTGCAATATTACCTTTATAAACATAGATAGTGCTAAATGCCGGTGAAGATACTATCAATAATAAAAGTAATATTATTTTTCTCATGCTTTTTATCTCTTAAATAATGTTGACTATGTAACATTCGTTATAATAGGGTTATTAAGGAATAAGTTTTTATCAACATATTACAAACTATTTTAATAATTGTAATGTAATTCTGCTTTTATGCAAAAGGATATAAACTAAATTAATATATCTGTATTTCAACGTAAAATCATTTTTTTAATTTTTGTATTATGTTATCTCTGAATCTATCAAGGATAGTATTAAAATTAAACGTCTAGAGTAAAGACAAATGTCACTCCATTTGAATGAGAACTTAACAATTCTTTACTGAAAAGCTCATTACAAACTCAATTAACTATCTTAATATATTACGCTAAAATTACTTTAGTATAAATTGATACTAAAGGTTTAGAGCAAAATTAATTGATGATTAAATTAAACTCAATCATATGAATTTTAAAGAAAAATTTAGATATTCACTACAAGGATTGGTAAAAATATGTTAAAATGTGGTCTTAATCGGGCATCGGGCATCGGGCATCGGGCATCGGGCATCGGGCATCGGGCATTATTAAATAGTCTAGTTACAAAAAGTCATCGGGCCAGCGACTTATCCTCGCACTTATCGTCTTTTAAGTCTTTTATTTCATCTTTAAAATTTTTATATCACTTCAAACACTTTTCGAGCAAAATTTGGTTAACTAATTTATATGTAATAGATTATTTTAAATTAATTCAATCGAAATTAACTCAAAGCTCATTATTCATATTTTTTATTTTATTGACGATTCATCCAGTGCAAGCATTAAGTACAACAACAGCGAAAGCGATAGAAGGCAGTGCGCCAGAAGTGATAAATATCGATTTGGCAGCGAATAAACAAGGATTTACGGTTAAT
>NZ_LZGO01000083.1:0-146231 GCF_001690235.1 Gilliamella sp. wkB292 | reverse complement strand
AGAAGAAACAGGTGCATTAGATGGTGTTAAAGATTCATTTAATGAATGGTTGACGACGGGAAGAGATGGTGCTCTTATAAAAGATGATGGCTCATCAAATAATGAACCAGAAATTAATAATCCAGTCACTGGTTCAGGGAGTGTTGCGGTAGGCGGCGATCCGGGATTACCGCCTGATGATGACAATAATAGTGACGATGATGATAAGAAAGATCAAGAAAAGGATAGTTCTAAGAGCAATAGAGATCCTAGAGATCGGATACAGCATGAAGATTATAAGGATGAATTACGTGCTAAAATGGAAAAACCAGATGTAAAAGATTCTGAACTTAAAAATATTATGGATGATTTATATCGACCTAATGCAAAAATAGGAAGTGGTAGCACTGCTGATGCGGTGAGATATGAAGCCGCAACAGGTCAAAATGTAGGTGGAAAATTACACTTAGAGAAAGCGAAAAACTATGTAAAAGCATTAGAATCTTGGCTAAAACGTAATCCGACAGCATCTTCTGCTGATAGGGCTGCGGCTGAAAATGTATTGAGAGATTTACAAAATGCTCTTAGGGGGAAATAGTGAACAAAAATCTTAAAGAATATCTTAGTCTTTTTTTTGTATTATCCGATGAAATACAAATTTTATTAAATGAATTTGATCATGAATGGGAGAATGATGAAGATCCTCCATATATATTCCTTTTTTCTAAAATAGGAAAAGTTATAGCAAATAACGTATTTTTATTTGATTATAAAAAACAAATTGAAATATTTTCTCATATAGAGTCCGGAATAAATTCTGATAATGAATATTTGGCAACAGCAGTAGCAACAGGGTTAGTTGAAGCGTTAGTAAATGTATCTGATGGTAATCCTGAATTATGGAATAAAATTGAAAGTCATTTAGGAACGGAATCAAAAAAACATGCCATTGCTTGGAAAAACTTTGGACAATAAGGAGATCTATTCCTAGTTCTGCGATCTCTATCGCAGAACAGAACTAATCATTTACCAACAATGCGATCTACTTCGCAAACTTGACAATTAACTTACCTTTTTTAGTGGTAGTGGTAATGGTGACGCTTTGTCCGGTTGTAAAACCAGTTTGTTCTAGCCAATTACCTTTTAGATATAGAACTGGGTGTTTGCCGTAGTGAGTGTGGTGACCGATGAACTGGCAGCACAAGTCATTCGAAAAACATTCTATGGGGATAAGAACGACAACGAATTAACCGAAGCAGAAAAACAAAACATCAGTGCACTCGCCCAACTGGCCACCGGACTGGCTATTGCCGTTGCTGGGGGAAATGTGGGTGATGCCGGCACAGCTATTGCTGCCGGTAAAAATGCGGTTGAGAATAACTATTTGTGTGTTGAAGCCACCTGCAAATTACGCCCGGGTGAGATGACAATGACGGGTGGTGGCGGTGCAATTGTTGGTGGGGCACTGGTAGGAAGTGCAATTTTAGCAGAAGAAACAGGTGCATTAGATGGTGTTAAAGATTCATTTAATGAATGGTTGACGACGGGAAGAGATGGTGCTCTTATAAAAGATGATGGCTCATCAAATAATGAACCAGAAATTAATAATCCAGTTACTGGTTCAGTAATAGGTGGCGCACCAGGATTACCACCAGATGATGATCATAATAATAAAGATAAATCATCAGCAAGTGAAGATAAGTCCCAGACAACATCTAATGGCTATAAAGTTTCAAATGGCGCTGATAAAGTTATAGATAAAGCCGATTTGGAAAATCCTATTGTTCAATCTCGTATTAATATTCAAAATGGTAGCATAAATGATAATAAAGGATGGAGTCATGTTGTTGCTAGACATTTTTATGGTAATAGTAATGCTAGCCAATTTACAATTAGTGAAGAAGAGGCGAAAACAATTATAGGAAGTAATCAAGTTAGGAATGTTCCAATTAGTAATACTCGAATTTCTACTATCAAAGGAACTAATGTTGAACAAAAAATTTATGAACGAGTAATAACATTAGATAAAAATATTGGGGTTGACAAGTTTACTGGTAGACCAACTAATACCATAACAATATTGACTGATAGATCGGGTAATTTGATTACAGCAACACCAGGGAGAATACTGCCATGATGATAGATAAAAACGAACTAACTCAAAAAATGTTAGTTGATCAGGAACTGGAAAAAGAAAAGATTTATCCTTTTTTTAAACAAGAATTTGGGGTTTTAGATTCGGCTTATATTCTTGGGGCTGGAATAGATCAATTTGAGGATATATATACTTACTTAGTCAATGGAAAATATGTTATTAACTTTGATGTATCAAGGATAAATCAGTTAATAACGAAGAATTCAATAATAACTGTCGATGAATATAAAAAGTCAATACAAGGGAAAGGTAGAGCAAAAAAGGAAAGCAGGGAATATTTAGATAAAATTATGAAAGAGATTTATACAAACTGATTTATTTTGGCAAGCTATTTTCCCAGTTCTGCGATTCCCATCGCAGAACTAAATTAATCATTTATCAACAATGCGATCTACTTCTCAAGTTAGCGCCATTTTTAGCGGTAATGGTGACGGATTGGCCTGTGGTGAATCCGAGTTCATTTAGCCGGTTGTCTTTAATGGTAAATTAAGGGGGGGAATCCCCCTACCAACGTTAGAGCGATCCCCAACGGTGTAATAGGTGGTTCATCTTTAGCAGCGCTGTTTTTGGTTTAGAATAGACCTTAGTTAAAATAACTACCTCTTAGTGTCGAGTTGTTGTGATTAGCAGATTGGTTGCGGAGTTACAAGGCAACTCAGGGCTTGTTGGTGGTGCAGGTGCTGTTGGAGGTGAACTGGCAGCGGATATCATTCGTAAACAACTTTACGGCAAGGATGTAAAAGACCTAACTGAAGAAGATAAACGCACTATCAGCGCACTGGCTCAACTGGCTACCGGACTGGCTATTGCCGTTGCAGGGGGAGATGTGGGTGATGCCGGCACAGCTATTGCTGCCGGTAAGAATTCGGTTGAGAATAATTTTATGGCTCAACAAGTGATGGATGAGCATGAAAAAGATTACAAAGATGGTTTATTACTTTTCAATGGAGATGAAAAGAAAGCAGCTGAATATGCCAATGGTATTATTGTTGATAAAGGTCAAGCTGCATTGATTGGATTAGGTAGTTTATTCGCTGCACCAGTATTACCAGAAAGCGCCATTATTGGTGGATCATTAAGTGGTGCTATTAATGCTGGGATGCAATATGTATTGAATAAAGACGGTAGTATTTCTTGGACTGATGTCGGAATTTCGACTGGTGTTGGAGCTATTACTGGCGGAATCGGAACCGGTTTTTTGGGAACTGTTGGTTGGAATGCGGCAGGAGGAGCAACATCAAGTTATTTAGAGGGAAAAGATCCATTAGTTGGCGCAGCAATAGGCACAATAAGTTCTGGCGTTGGATATTTCGGCGGTAAATTGTTAAAAGGCTCATTGCAGAAAGTATTTAATCCAGTTTCAAAACAATATGAATGGGTACCTATAGGTATTTGGACAATAACTAAACCTGCAGCACAAAGTTCAGTTCCTGCTATTAGTGGAAGTGCGCTTGATTCAGGGCTAAGTGAAATTACACAAAAAGTCATTAATATTAAGTTGAAAAAGACTGAAAATGAGAAAAAATAGAAAATATAATGCTTTATTATTTTTAGTAATAGCAACTCCTTTTATGTTTTTTTGCTGTACTATTATAATTGAATTAATAATATCAACACTTATTTATATTAAATATGGTAACTTTATATTTAATATAGATGACTTTTATCTAGCTTTAAAAATAGTTCCTTTTGGTATTCCTGCAGGAATCGCTATGTGGTATTTGGAGTGTCGTCGTTTAGGAATTAAGATCTTTGGCAAATAATTAAGATCCCAGCGTAAAAACTGGGATTTTTTATATCCGTGATCCTCATCGCAGCACATTGTTTCTTGTTCAGCAAATCCAATCTTGTGTGCTAATAATGTAGCAACGTGGTTAATCGAAACGGTTGGATTTGAAGGTAATCCAGCGGCAGGTTTGGGGATGACTGCTAGCGTATTTGCTAATTCATTAAGTAAGGCTGAATTAAATGACCTTGCCGCAATAATGGAATTATATAAAAATAACCTAATAGAAAATCCATCAGCCCTATTAAATGAAATAAGAACGACTCTTAGTGAAAACGGGGCTTATAAAATTGTTTATGATAGAGCAAATAATACTATCATTAAACAAATTAATGCCGGAAAGGGGACGTCGAGTACGACAGGACAGGCTGCTAATAATTTAAACATCAATGAATTAATTAACTCCGCCAATAAGCCAGTAAACGCTCAAGGATTATCTGAGGCGGCTAGAGCTTGGGAAAAACATTCAGGTAGACAAGGCGGAACATTTGATCCATTGAAAGGTAATGTTACTCAAAAGAATGCGGCAGCTAGTGAATTTGTTAAGGGAGTATTAGAAAACCCTAATACGATTAGAACAGAATTATCTCGTGGTGGCGTTGAATATAGATTACCTAACGGCCAAGGAATCCGCTATAACGCTGATGGTTCTTTTTCTGGTTTTTTAGATCCAAAAAAGAAATAACTGATAAGGGAATGACTAATTATGAGTACTGATTTTGAAATTGATTTTTTTAGTGATAATAAGTATGAAGAAATAACTATTGAAATATCCTACAAAGGACAAATACTTTGCCAATTAAATAAAGACAAAGGTATTTCTAATATAGAAATAGAGTTTTTCTTTGACTCCAGAATACTAGCAAAACAGGTAACACCAAAATTTCCACTTGATGAATTTATTAATATTTTAAATGAAGCAAAACAGGATCTTGTTACCGCATAAATAAAAGCCCCTCTCTGGTTAAGCGGGGAGCTTTTATCTCTTTTTAGATCAGCATTGCAAGTTCAATAATCAGCTTGTTCTGCTCAACTTTAATCACGACGGGCAGCCGACATAAAAACCGAATTGCTCCAGCTACCTGCCTTTGATGGTCAGTTGTGGTCAGGGGTTAGGTTTTGTGCCTTGTGGCACGTAACCGACGGTATAAAACCGAATAGCATCCACTGTGGATAAATCCCAAAAACCGGTTAGGTACCGGCACCATCAGTTTTAGTGATATAGAAAACAAAGCGGACTTTAAGGTGCCCCATGTATTGATAAGTGGCGGTACGGAAGGACTAGATGTTCTAACGGCGTATTAAAACAGTCATAAAGACTCGATTACCACCAAATTAGCAATGGATAAAGATGGATTGATTATCTGTAATTAAGGCAAATTTTTATACTAATTAGATACTTTAGCTAAAATCCCTTCTCCTGTATAACAATACTCTTTAGCTTGATAAGCAATAAAAGCTGATTCTCCTTTGCTGAGGACTACTGATTCAAATTCTGTGGTCAAGCAAATCTTTCCTTCAAGGCATAATACTATTTGTGCGCTAGTTACCTTTTGTTCTTGTTGTTGATCATTACTGTATATAATTTCGAAATTAAAATCGTCAACTGGAACTGGGAAAGATATTTTATTAGCATTGATTATTGGTTTTATCAATAGGTTATTCAAAGTAAGACTATCAAAATTTGTATTTTGAATTAATTGTTCAATATCAATATATTTATGGGTTAAGCCTGCTCTAAGTACATTATCTGAGTTTGCCATTACTTCAAGCCCTGTTCCTTTGATATAAGCATGAGGTGTTTGTGCGTCTAAAAACATAGCTTGCCCGGGTTGTAGTTCAATAACATTTAAAATTAATGGCATAAATATTCCGATATCATTCGGGTAATCGTTAGCAAGATCTTTAATGGTTGCATAAGGTTCATTATAAAATGATGCAATATTAGTTAATAATTGCTTAATAGCTTGATGTTTTCTTTCTGACGATAGTGTTAGCAATGTTTGAAAAAACAGTTTTAATTGTTGTTCATTCGGATTATTTTGTAATTGTGCAATTTCCTTGCTCAAGGTTGTAACACTTATTTGACCAAACAAATTTAGAATTTCAGAAATAGGGCGAAATGATCGCATCGCTTTAAAGGGGGTTAAGGCGTAAATTAATTCTGGTTTATGATTTGGATCTTTATAATTACGTTTAGGATCATCTAAGGCAATACCAAGTTCATTTTCTTTTTCAAAACCACATTCAGCTGCGGTTTTTGTTGGATGAACTTGGATTGATAAGGCTTTATTTGCGGAAAGAATTTTAAAAAGATAAGGTAACCCAGCAAATTTTTTGTATGTATCCTCGCCTAAAATAGCTTGCGGATTATTATTGATCAATTCATCAAGTTTTACTTTATGATTATCACTATCAATGGCCTGTGAACATCCCATTGGGTGTGCACCCATCCAAATTTCTGCAATTGGTTTTTGGGTAGAATTGCTGATTCCCAACACTTTTGTTATCTGATCAAGGCTACCCCAATCAAAATTTTTAATCGCATTTTCGAGTTTCCATACTGTTTGTTTCATCGTTTTTACCATTAGCATAAATAATTGGTGTTGATACCATTAAGTAATAGTGGCTAACTATACACTTGATACAAAAACTTGCAAACTGATAAATATAAGCCAGTAAATTAAATAACTGAACTGGCTTTTATTACTAATTAATAGAAGTATTTGAATCTAACACGTGCGCCATAGCGGTCATCGGTATTATCACCATGAGATTTACTTCTATCCAATAGTGAGTAATAGGTGCCTAAATAAATATTAAAGTTGTCCATATCTAATACGTTATTAATTAAATAAGAAGCATTGACTGTATGAATTTTATATTTTCCTTTATTATTGATATGACCGTCTTTGATACGATTTTCTGGGTTAAATTTTTTAATATCATTATTGGCAAAAATGTACCCAAATCCAATTTGTTCCCAAACTAGATTGGTACCTATAGTCATATCTTTTTCATCTTTGGCATTCATATATGCAAAACTAGTATTGATTTTAAGTCCTTTATTTGATGCATTTCAGTCACCTTCGCTATTCCATGATAATGTTGCGCCATATCCTGTTCTACTAGATTGATCACGAAATTTTTCATCATTGTCATAGTAACCATAAGCATTTTTAACAACATTGGTTTCGGCGGCTATTGCTGTTGATACACTATCATTTTTCCAAGATAAAACAGGGCGAACATACGCAACATTTTTCTTTTTGTCGATGTTATAGCCATGATAAGTTGATTTGTTGAACATCTTTTCACCATTGTTAATTAATCCATTTAATTCGAAATTAAAATTATTTAAGAAGGGTTTATTTAATTGAATACTGCCACCATTTTTGCTTCTGCCTCGACCTTCTTTCATCATATAAATATATCCAAAACCGTCTTCATAAAGATCATTGGCGGTATTGCCTGAATATTCGATAAACGTGTCTTGACCCAGTGGAAACATGTCATAAGCTTCGTAACGGCCAATCTTAATATTCCACTCCTCTTTTTGACCAAAGTAAAAAGCTGCATCATCAAGGTTCATATCACCACTTAAATCAGCAAGAGGTTGTACTGTAAAACCAGCATAATTAGAATGGTTGATTTCTCGATAACCATCTAGACCAATCAAAATTCGCCCATTGATATCCCAGCGATCTTTGTCGGCAGGTTGGTTTTTCTTATCAGCGGTCTGTTTTAATGAGCTTAGTTGTTGTTTGCTGCTTGCAGCATCGGTATTGAATTCAACATCACCAAACAATTTTAATTGTCCTTGTGGTGTATCCCATTGAATTGCAGCATTGGCGATAGAACTTAATCCCAATAAACTTAATGCGAAAAATTTTTTCATGATAGCGACTCCTTAAATGATTTAAAATTGGTTTATGTATGCGATAACATTTAATTTTTATATGATTTATTTGTTGTTATTTTTAATGATTGAAAAATAAATGATAACGCTTACATTTATATGTTATGAGGTGATTCAATTTTTTAAAACTTGAAAAAGCGATTTATGTGACATGTGCAACATCTTTAGTAGATTGATTTTTTATGGATTAATTTTTTCGGTTTTTTATCAAGGTTATTTAACTAAGCAGACAGCAAGCTGAAACTGTATTTTGCATACAATTAAGTATATAATGCCCAGCAAATTTAATTATTTATCGTTAAAATTATACTTTTTATGAAATCTTCAATTATCAGCAAGTTAGAAACCCTGCAAGAGCGCTATGAAGAAGTTCAAGCATTATTATCTGATGCTTCGGTCATTGCCGATCAAAATCGTTTTCGTACGCTTTCTAAAGAATACTCTCAATTATCTGGTGTGGTTAAGTGTTTTACTAGTTGGAAGCAAACACAAGAAAACATTGAAACTGCTAAAATGATGTTGTCAGATCCTGAAATGAGTGAAATGGCTCAAGAAGAACTCGATGAGGCATTAAGTCAAGTTGAAGAACAAGAAAGACAATTACAAGTTCTATTATTACCTAAAGACCCTAATGATGATTACAACTGCTTTGTGGAAGTTAGAGCAGGGACTGGAGGTGATGAAGCGGCCATTTTTGCTGGGGATTTGGCAAGAATGTATACTCGCTATGCTGAATCAAAAAATTGGCGAGTTGAAATCATGAGCTCGAACGACGGTGAACATGGTGGTTATAAAGAAGTGATTATGCTTGTCAGTGGTGATGGTGTATATGGTAATTTGAAATTTGAATCAGGAGGCCATCGTGTTCAACGTGTACCAGAAACCGAATCTCAAGGTCGAATTCATACTTCAGCGTGCACGGTTGCAGTATTACCTGAAATTCCAGAAGCGGAAATGCCAGAAATTAACCCAGCTGACTTAAAAATCGATACTTATCGTTCGTCAGGTGCTGGTGGTCAGCACGTTAATACCACTGATTCAGCTATTCGTATTACCCATATTCCAACCGGTATTGTCGTTGAGTGTCAAGATGAGCGTTCGCAACATAAAAATAAAGCTAAGGCGATGTCTGTATTAGCTGCACGTATTCAAGATGCTGAAACGCGTAAACGACAACAAGAAGAGGCTTCAACCAGACGTAATTTATTAGGTTCAGGTGACCGTTCTGATAGAATTAGAACGTATAATTACCCGCAGGGTCGAGTTACTGATCACCGTATTAACCTGACTATTTATCGCTTAGATGAAGTGATGGAAGGTAAATTAGAGATGTTAATTGATCCAATCGTTCAAGAGTATCAAGCAGATCAGCTTGCGGCATTATCGGAACAGGATGAATGACTTATTTAGAATGGTTAAAATCAGCATCACAAACGCTCACTGAAAGTGAGAGCCCTAAACGTGATGCTGAAATTTTATTAAGCTTTGTTACACATAAAACGCGCACATTTTTAATGGCATTTAGCGAAACATTACTTAATGATGATGAGCTTATTGCCTTAGATGGATATCTTAAGAGACGTCAAGCTGGCGAACCGATTGCCTATATCACGGGTGAAAAGGAATTTTGGTCTTTAAAGTTTCATGTCTCAAATGCCACATTGATTCCAAGACCCGACACTGAAAAATTAGTTGAATTAGGTTTGGAGTATTTATCTAAAATACCTTGCGAAGTTCTGGACTTGGGTACAGGTACAGGTGCTATTGCTATTGCGATGGCAACAGAGCGCCCTGATTGTTTATTTACCGCAGTAGAAAAAAATAAAGATGCATTAATTTTAGCTCAAGAAAATGCTAATCAAATTGGGGTTAATAACGTTTATTTTTTACAAGGTAATTGGTATAAGCCGATTAAGAATCGTAAATTTTCAATGATTACCAGTAATCCGCCTTACATCGAACCAACCGATATACATTTGTCACATGGTGATGTGCGATATGAACCAAGAACAGCACTGGTTTCGGAAGATGAGGGGTTGGCAGATATTAAATTAATTGTACAAGGTGCAACTAAACACCTTCACCAATATGGTTGGTTGCTGATTGAACACGGCTGGAAACAAGGTTTGGCCGTTCAGACAATTTTCAAACAACATGGATTTCAATTAGTCGAAACCGTCACTGACTATAGTGGTAACGATAGAGTTACGCTTGGCCGATGGTTCAAACCTTAACTAGGAATATTTTATGAAGCAACAAAAAAGAGTTAAAGTTGGTGATATTACTGTCGCTAATGATTTACCATTTGTGTTATTTGGTGGTATGAATGTCCTTGAATCACGTGATTTAGCCATGAAAATTTGTGAACATTATGTTACCGTGACAAATAAATTGAAAATCCCTTATATTTTCAAAGCTTCTTTTGATAAAGCAAATCGTTCTTCAGTACACTCTTATCGTGGACCAGGTTTGGAAGAAGGCTTGAAAATTTTTGAAGAACTAAAAAAACAATTTGGTATAAAAGTGATTACCGATGTGCACACCGAAGCGCAATGTCAGCCAGTTGCTGATGTGGTTGATGTAATTCAGTTGCCTGCATTTTTAGCAAGACAAACAGATCTGGTTGTTGCAATGGCTAAAACTGGTGCGGTGATAAATGTTAAAAAACCACAATTTGTAAGCCCAGGCCAAATGGGGAATATTGTCGAAAAGTTTGAAGAAGCCGGTAACGATCAAATTATTCTTTGTGATCGTGGTAGCTGTTTTGGTTATGATAATTTAGTTGTCGACATGCTGGGTTTTAATATTATGAAAAAAGCCAGTCATGGTTCGCCTGTTATTTTTGATGTCACCCATGCTTTACAATGTCGAGATCCAATGGGCGCAGCGTCTGGCGGTCGACGGGGGCAAGTGACTGAGCTTGCTCGTTCAGGTATGGCTGTTGGTATTGCTGGGTTATTTTTAGAATCTCATCCAGATCCTAGTCATGCAAAATGTGATGGCCCATCAGCGTTACCATTAGCAAAACTAGAACCATTTTTAAAACAGATGAAAGCAATTGATGAGTTAGTAAAAAGTTTTGAAGAAATCGATACGGAAAACTAATACTGATAAAAATCTGTTATTACCTGCAAATCAAATAAAGAGAAATGTTAATCATTTCTCTTTTTTTGTTCGATACTTTCTAAATATTGCTCATATTGATAATAATTCAATATATTTAATTTATTATCTTACCTATCACATTACTATTTAGTTTTTGAAGACTGATTGAATAATTATTTTTTTATATGAAAAAAGTCGGCTTTTATTCAATAAAAATAGCAGTAATTTCTATTTTTTGGTGATTTTGATCACGATTTAAGATCATTTAATTTGCGAACTAAAATATGTTTATGCATCATAAAAATGCTTATTTATCTGTTATCTGATATAAACCGCTTGTCAAAATAGGCGTTAATTGTCATTTATATAAGAATAAGTTAGTGATTTATTTTTGCAAAAAAATTTTTAAAGTGGAGCTGTGACTTGTTGTATAAATAAAATAATTTTAGGGAAACAAACATGAATCTAAATATGCTTGCAATTATACCATCCCGTTTTCATCTTCTAACAAAATATATTTTATTCTTTTCTTTTTGTTACATTATTAATCCTGTATATGCCGTTTATGAAAATAACTTTGTTGATGATTCATCGCTCACAGGGAATGTATTTTTTTGGAATCGTGATCGAGAAAGAAAAAATATTGAAGAACATAAATATGAAAAAAATCTTAGGCACTCATCTTTTAACACAAATTTAGATTTTAAATCGGGTTATATGGCTGATCGATTTGCAATTGAGTTAGGTGGTTATGGTGCTTGGGAAGTCAGTAACGGTGGCAATGGACACCCTAATGAAATTGGTTTTAGTGGTGCCAATACCCGATGGGATGAGGATTGGAAGAAAGATGTCAGTGGGCTGAGTTTTTATAAAGCATTAGTAAATTTTAAACTCGACGACAAATTTTGGCTTAGAGCAGGGTATATTCAACCTTCAGGTCAAACATTATTGGCGCCACACTGGAGTTTATTACCCGGTACTTATCGAGGTGTGGAGTTTGGTACTTCGCTTGATTTCGATGATGTCGGTGCTTTATCTATGTCGTATATGTGGACCGATAAATACAAAGCGCCTTGGTATAAACGACTTTATGAATTTAAACAATGGGGCAAAGGAAAAAAAATTGATTATTTACATTCAGCAGGTTTGAAATATGACTTTAAAAATGATTTGGTGCTAGAAACAGCTTTTGGTCAAGCGCAAAATTATATGAACCAATTTTTTGGTAAAACCTCCTATAAAACCGATATATTTAATAATCCACTTACCATGAGTTATCAATTTTATGGTGCTAAAGATCAATCTCATAAAGGAAAAAACGTTTATGATGGTTTGGCGTGGTTGCAAGCAGCTACTTTAGGTTATCAAATGGGGCCGGTTGGTCTACGACTTGAAGGTGTGGTTGTTAAAGCGAAAGGAGAACAGGGCTTCTTTTTACAGCGAATGACGCCGGATTATGCTTCTTCAAATGGTCGATTAGATGTGTGGTGGAATTCACGTTCTGACTTTAATGCCAATGGTGAGAAGGCGATATTTACTGAAGTCACTTATGATTTAGGCGATCTATCACATTATTTAACCGGTTGGAAAGCAGGTGTGTCTTATGCTTATGGTTGGGATGCGAAACCGAGCAAAGACAAACAGTATAATCAGAAGAAACGTTTAATTGAATCAGCTTACAATTTTGATTTAGGTTATACCGTACAAAATGGTTGGATAAAAGATACGTCTTTACAACTTCATTATACTAGATATAACAATCACACCAATATCCCTAGCTGGGGGGGCGGATACGGTAATATCTTCCAAGATGAACACGATATCAAATTTATTGTTACTGTCCCTTTCACCATTTTCAATGCTAAACAAAAATAGGTAATTGTCATGATAAAATTTAAATCAGCTATTATTGCTACATCGATAGCATCATTATTCAGTATGGGCGCTACGCAATCAGTTAACGCTTCACAAAAACTTGTCGATACCATGAGTTCACAATTACGCTTGAATTATCATATAGTCGATAATAATGCTGTAAATCATGGTGTAGATTGTGCTGCATTGGGTGCAGATTGGGCATCTTGTAACAAAGTGACGTTAACACTTAAGAACACCGGTCCTGCGATAACTGACAAAGATTGGGCAATCTATTTTCATAATATTCGGATGATATTAGCCGTCAATAATGATCAATTTAAAATTACCCATGTTACAGGTGATTTGCACAAGCTTGAACCGACTAACAAATTCAAAGGCATTGCAGAGAAAGCTATTGTGAACATCCCTATCATTGGTGAATATTGGCAAATTAGTGAAAGTGATGTAATGCCTAGATGGTATGTCACCTCGTCAAATGCTGAACCCAAAGTGATTGTTAATACGGATACCGATTCTGACAACCTATCGGCATTTGTTGAACCTTTAGGCGAACAATGGAAAATATCCCCCAATGATCATAATATTTTAATGACACCTGAAAATCGTTATCAACATAACAACGATATACAACTTATTAATGCCGACTTGTTAAGAGGGCAGATTTTGCCGACGCCATCGAAACTTACTGTTGGTAAGGAGATGGTTGCACTCAATGAAAATGGTGTTAATTTAGTCCTTAATGGTTTAGCAAAAGAGAGCGAATCGGTATTACATGAACATTTTAAAGTATTGAATATCCCTGTTAGTCATAAAGGCTTTAACATCAAGGCTTCGATTGATAAAAGTGCATTTGAGAAAGGGGTAAAAGGGAGTTATAAGTTAGATATCACCCCTGAAGGGGCAACCATTTTAGCTTTTGACCAAAGTGGCATTTTTTATGGTGTAGAATCGATATTATCTGTATTACATGCCAATAATCCTCAAGTTATCCCTGTACTTTCAGCTGAGGATGCCCCGCGATTTGAATATCGTGGAATGATGTTAGATACCGGTCGAAATTTCAAAAGTAAAGAAGCGGTATTACAGTTACTTGATACGATGTCAAAATATAAAATGAATAAATTTCATTTCCATTTGAGTGATGATGAGGGGTGGCGAATTGAAATTCCAGGTTTACCTGAACTGACCAATTTGGGTAGTAAACGTTGTCATGATTTGAGTGAGAAAAAATGCTTATTACCACAACTCGGATCGGGGCCAAATAGCAATAATAGTGGCAGTGGATACTTTACTCGAGCAGATTATATTGAGATAGTAAAATACGCCAATGCTCGTTTTATTGAAGTCATTCCAGAAATTGATATGCCTGCTCATGCTAGAGCCGCTATTAGGTCGATGGAAGTGAGATATCAACGCCTAATGGAAGAAGGACAAGAACAACAAGCTAATGAATATCGATTAGTTGATCCAACCGATACATCAAATACAACAACGGTACAATTTTATAATCGACAAAGTTATCTTAACCCGTGTTTGGATTCTTCGAAAAAATTTGTTAATAAAGTCATTAGTGAAATCGCTAAAATGCATGTTGAAGCGAAACAACCTATTACAACCTGGCATTTTGGTGGTGATGAAGCAAAAAACATTCATTTCGGTAATGGTTACCAAGATATCAATGCCACTCAAAAAGAGGCTGGTAAAGGTTTAATCGATCAAAGTGTTGAAGATCATCCATGGGCAAAATCACAAGCCTGCCAAACCTTTGTCAATACTGGCGTAGTTGAAAATTTTGAACATTTACCAAGTTATTTTGCCCTCGAAGTAAGTAAAATCATTAAAGACAATGGGATTAATCGCATGCAAGTTTGGCAAGATGGTGTAAAATTTGTCACCAATGCCAACTCCTTTGCCACCGATGAAGTGATTGTCAATTTTTGGGATAACTTGTATTGGGGTGGGTATGATTCAGTAAATGAATTTGCCAATAAAGGCTATAAAGTGATTGTGTCTAATCCTGATTATATCTATTTAGATATGCCTTACGAAGTTAATCCAAAAGAAAGCGGGTATTATTGGGCCGCTCGTTTTAATGATGAACGCAAAATTTTCAGTTTTGCGCCAGATAACTTGCCACAAAATGCTGAAACTTCTTTTGATCGTAATGGTGATACTTTTGCAGCTAAGGGTACAATGGATTGGCCAGGTGCATATGGATTATCAGCACAAATCTGGACTGAAAATATTCGCACAGATGAGAAAATGGCTTATATGGCCTATCCTCGATTACTCAGTGTTGCAGAACGCGCATGGCATAAAGCCGATTGGGAAACAAATTATCAAAAAGATCGCCAATTCCAACAAGGTGAAAGCCATTATGTTGATCAGCAAAAACTTTTTAATGATTGGAACCAATTTGCCAATTTATTAGGGCAACGAGAACTAGCTAAATTAGATGCGGCTTTAGTTGATTATCGTCTACCTGTCCCTGGAGCAAAAATTGAAAATGGTAAATTGATAGCAAATATTGTTTTTCCAGGTTTAAGTATCGAATATTCAATTGATAAAGGACAGCAGTGGCACCATTATCAAGGTCCAGTTTCGGTTAATCATGACGATACAATTCTTTTGCGTAGTGTTTCACCAAATCAGAAAAGAAAGAGTCGTATCGAAGAATTATAAACATTAATGCAGTAAATATTCTTATCCGTAAAATATGCGGATAAGAATGTCGTTTACTATTTTTTATGATTAGTGGAGGGTCTCAGCAGATTCGTCTTCAATAAAATCATCATCACTACCATCTTCATAATAGGTACCCCATCCGTCATAATTGACTTTAAATTGATTGGCTAGCGTGATTATTTCAGCAATTTGTGCGTTAATAAGTTCGGCATTAAGAGGGCTTTCTGCAATAATATCAAAGCCAATAACTAAATTACCCGCATCATCGACATCTTCATCGGGATCGGTTGCTTCATAGCCTAATTTGTAAGCTTCTACTGCAACCTTTTCTAAATTATCAAAATTCTGTGACGAAATATGATGTTCAATCAAATACAGTGCATGAGGATCGCTACCATCATCTAAAAGTTCCTCAATAATAGCTAATGTATCTTGCTGAGCAAGCATAATTTGATCTTTCATAATATACCTTTTAGTGGTCATACAAATTGTGTGGTATATTACACGTTTAAAAATAATTATCGAGAAAAAAATGATCGTTGACTTACATTCGCACACTACTGCATCGGATGGTCTTTTAAAACCAGCTGAGTTAGTCAAAAGGGCTGTTGATAATAAACTTAGTATGCTGGCAATCACCGATCATGATACCGTTAAAGGGTTACCCGAAGCCAGAAATACTATCGAAAATGAAAAATTACCCGTTAAATTAATTTGTGGCGTTGAAATATCAACAGCCTGGAAAAATAATGAAATACATATTGTTGGCTTAAATATTGATATTGAAGATCCTCAATTAACTGCTTTGTTATTAACCCAAGAGCAAGGTCGCATAGATAGAGCAAAAGCTATTGGTAATAAATTGGCTAAAGTAGGTATTGAAAATGCTTATGAACAAGCTCAAGAATATGCTAAAGGTGATATTGTCTCACGTGCTCATTTTGCTCGTTTTTTAGTGGCTAAAGGTTATGTAAAAGATGTGAATCGAGCCTTCAAAAAATATTTAGGCAAAAGTGGTTATGCTTATGTGCCTTCGCAATGTTGCACGATTGAACAAGCGGTAAAAGCGATACATAATGCGGGTGGGCAAGCAGTACTTGCGCACCCTAGTCGTTATGATTTAACGTTAACTAAGTTAAAACTTTTGCTTAGTGATTTTAAACAATTTGGCGGTGATGCAATGGAAGTTTCGCAAAGCCGACAAACACAAAGTGACCTACAATTATTAGCTAAACTCGCAAATGAATTTGGATTACTTGCATCACAAGGATCGGATTTTCATGATTTGGTTAATTATCTTGATTTAGGTAAAACGACACCATTACCAAGCAGTGTTACGCCAATCTGGCATAATTGGGTGTTATAAATAAAAATTGATAACAAGATACTTCAGACTAATATCGTTAAAATTATTAATTGTGATCATTTAAACTAAAATGATATGTTAAATATAAAATTGGATTAAACAACATTATGAGCCAAACTTTTTATATTCATCCTGATAATCCACAAACCCGATTATTAGAGCAAGTGGTAAAAATATTGAATGATGGTGGCGTAATAGCTTTTCCGACCGATTCTGGCTATTCACTTGGTTGTTTGTTAGATAATAAATATGGTGTAGATCGTATTTGTCAAATTCGTCAGTTAGATAAACATCACAATTTTACGCTAATGTGCCGTGATCTTTCAGAACTTTCATCATACGCTTTTGTGGATAATACTACATTTAGATTATTAAAAAATAATACACCAGGTCGTTATGTTTTTATTTTACAAGCAAGCAAAGAAGTGCCACGACGATTAATGAATGAAAAACGTAAAACGATTGGATTACGTATTCCTGATAACAAAATAGATCTGACTTTATTGGAATTATTAGGTCAACCCTTGATGACAACTACATTAATTTTACCCAATGATGCTCAGGCCCAATCCGATCCCGATGAGATAGAAGATAAAATTGGTCATCAACTTGATGCGATTGTACATGGTGGCTATATTAGTGAACAACCAACAACCGTTATAGACTTGACCCATGACTATCCTGATATTATTCGTCAAGGTAGTGGTGATATTACGCCATTTGAATAGCCGTTTTTTTGTAGGTTATTTTAATATACATAATATTTTGAATAGATAAGTGATACCTGAGAAGGTAACAGTGAGGACAATATGAAACATAGCACATCAGCAGTTTCAAAATATGAAAACACAGCAGATAAAAGAAAAATAAAAAACAATAAGTCAACAGACAAACCAGTAATGCTGCAAAAATCATTTTCGACAAAGCGAGCATCGTCTGTACACGATAACAGCGAAAAATTACAGAAAGTCTTAGCTAATTTGGGTAATGGTTCTCGCCGTGAAATTGAAGCTATGATCGCAGCAGGTCAAATCAGTGTTGATGGCAAGATTGCAACATTAGGTGATCGTGTTGATGTAAATGCTAACCCTAAAATCCGTATTAACGGTCATTTAGTACAACTTAGAAGTAAAGAAAAAGAAGTTTGTCGTGTGCTTGCCTACTATAAACCAGAAGGTGAAATTTGCTCTCGTAATGATCCTCAAGGTAGAGCAACCGTGTTTGAACGTTTGCCTCGTTTAAAAAATGCTAGATGGGTGAATATTGGTCGACTTGATATTAATACTTCGGGATTACTACTATTTACTACAGATGGTGAACTTGCCAATCGGCTAATGCATCCAAGACATGAAATTGAGCGGGAATATGCGGTTAGGGTTTTTGGTAATGTGACTGATCAACAAATTAGCCAATTGCGCAAAGGTGTACAATTAGAAGATGGTCCTGCGGCATTCAAGTCAATTAAAGCACAAGGCGGTGACGGTCTGAATCAATGGTTTAATGTCGTTATTACAGAAGGTCGTAATCGAGAAGTACGTAGAATGTGGGAAGCTATCGATGTTCAGGTAAGTCGATTGTTACGTATTCGTTATGGTAATATTACGTTACCTAAAGGATTATCACGTGGCACATGGATGGAATTAAGCCTTGATGCTGTCAATTATTTACGTGAAATTGTTGGTCTACCTGCCGAAATAAAAAGTTTTACTGCAAATTCTACTTCGAGTAAGTCTAATGTTCGGCCTAAACGCATCAAACTGAATAACTTATCAAGATCGTCACGCCAAGTGACAGCGAAAAAGCCAACTCGCAAATAAAATTTCTCCTCTCAATGAATTCAATATTATTGGGAGGATACTTTCAACAACGCTATCTTATCTTTTCAAAATGAAATTTAATTTAGATTTTTGCTCATAACTATAGCAAAAAAAGTTAATAAATCGCCTAAAATTTTTTATAAACTTAGTCAAGCTGATTAATACTGAGTTAATTAGTGATAAAAAAACAAACGATTATCATCTGCAATGGATTGATAATTTAACTAAAATTTTTGAAAGGAAATATGATGCGGTTAACTATAGCAATTTTTTTAATTTTTCTTTTAACAGCCTGTCATACTCGTACTGCTGACGATGCATATAAAGAAGGAAAATATTTAGAAAGTATCAGTTTATTAACCACCAGTATTGAAGAGAAAGGTGAGAGTAAATTTGATAAAGATAGTGCTGAAAAACTACGTACTTTAGTTAGTAATATTACAGCACATTATGAAACAAGTTTAGCTAATACCGCAACCACAGATTATCAGACTCGCATTGATATCTATCAAAGCTTGCTGAAAATGAAAATGATGTTAAGAGATCGTTTTTATAGCCAAACAGTGAGTTTTTTCAATGATAAATACAATATTGAGCAGTTAGAACAAACCATTGCTAAACAATATTATGATTATGGTAATTCAATTACGGGTACCGACAGCCAAAGTTATCTACAAAAAGCTACTTTATATCAAAAGGGGTTAGAGCATTATAATTACAAAAATATTCAAACCCTATATCAAAATGCCAATACCAAATATATGCAAGTGGCTGCCAAAGAATTTTATGATTTTGGAAAAAAGATGGCACAAGATGGCCAATATAAAAATGCCGCAGAAGCCTTTAGCAATGCTTCGCAAGTTTATCAGCCATTAGGTAAATATAAAGATAGCGATAAACTATTCACTTATTATGATAAAAAATATCGCACGCAAGAGGCCGAAAATTTTTATCGACAAGGCGAAGAACTGATGAAAACGGCTAATCGACATGCGACTTATCGTAAGGCTGCGGAATATTATTCTTCTGCAGCTTCTATTTATCGACCTTATGGTGCTTTTCGTGATGCCAGCTATAAAGCTCAGCAATGCGCACAAAGAGGTGTTGTTACTGTGAATTACAGAGGCACTATTTTTGATTCAGAAGTTCGCAGTGCACTCAATAGCAATTATATTTCTTTTTATGGTTCAAATCCTGATGTGATTATTAATATTACCCAGAAAGAAGACTTTTCAGATTCCGGTGAAACAGTGAATAACGAAAGTAAAAGTGAGACCATTGTCGAAAAAATGGTAGATGTAACTGACGATAAAGGTAATACCGTCAAAAAACCAATTTATAAAGAACAAAAATTTAATCTAAAAACAATAACGCATTCAAATAAATTAAGAGTCACAACTTATATCAATGTTTCTGGTGCATTTTCTTATTCGCAACAATTTGATGTAGAACAAAGTTCTTCTAAAATTGATTACATCTACTCAGGTGATGTACCGCATAACTATCATAATCAAACTAAAGGTACGTTAGAAACAAAATCAAGTTTAGCGAATAAAATACAAGATCAGCAACGATCGCAACTGAAAAGCTATTTGAGCCAAATTGCGGGTACTATCTCGTCTTTATAATAGCTAGCCGATTGTTGGCAAATTTATATCGCAATGAATAACAATAAAATCGCTATAAATATGAATTTAAGTAGAGATTATTGAATACAAAATAAATGGATATTTTTTTGAGTTTTAAACATATAATTTTATCTAACAAATTAGAATAATGTAAATCATTTTCTATTTATCAAGGATACATTTAACAGATGAAAGGAAGAATTATGAGGAATATCATCGCTGTTTTTTTTATGTTTTGGTTAGCGAGTTGTAGTCATACACGCACTTATGAAGAGGCGTATAATGAAGGAAACTACCTTCAAAGTATTAATATATTAGCACTCAATATTGAACAAAAAGGTATAGCTAAATTCAAGCAAGAAGATGCTGAGCATTTGCGCAATTTGGTTAATCGTGTGATGGTTAAATATGAAGCAGACTTAGCTGATAGCGCGGCTAACGATTACGAAGATAAAATTTCCACTTATAATAAATTAATGGAAATGCATGATCGCTTAAGTAATCAATTTTATAGTAATGAATTAACGTTTTTTTTTAATGCATATAGTCGTTTGGACATAAATGAAAATCTATTTAAATGCTATGTTATCAAGGCTAATTCAATAGTAGCGACAGATATTGAAGGATATAAGGCTAAAGTCGATTTATATCATAATGCGCTTGAATTAAAACCTTCCAGAAATATCCAAAAATTATATGATATTAATAATAATAAATACACTATGTTAGTGATAGAAAATCTTTATCAAAAAGCTAAAGAGTATGCTGATTATCATAATTATGAAGATGCAAGAAAAACATTAGAACAAGCCAAAAAGCTTTATTATTCCGTAAAAATAAAAAAATATAAAGATATCGATAAATTAATAGATGATTATTGGGATAAGGAGCAAGCCTTGTTTGAGCAACGACTAATTCGTGAACAACAAGAAAAAGAACAAAAGAGAATAGCAAATAGATATAAAACAAAGGTATACTGTGCAGATACACAATGTGAAAATGCTGTAAATTATGCGACACATTATAGTTCAGATATTGTATTTGTTCGTAATGAAAGTGAAGCCGATGCTAAAGTGTTCTTCCAAAAGCAAACTGATGGTGCATTAAATGTATATTGTGATACAGATAGATGTAAAGAGAAAGTAAAAAGAGAAGTTAGAAATAATAATGTTAATTTTGTCAGATATGAAAATGAAGCTGATGTCATTATAAAATGATAAAAAATATTAAGTTTGATTAATCGATAGTAGTAGCTATATAACGATCCCACAATAGATTAAAAACTGTGGGATTTTTTATTGGTCTAATTTTATTGTATTTCATTCAATTATTATTCAAGTCCTAATACCATTCGTCCGTTTTTGGTAGCGACATTTACCACATTGTCTAAATCGGTATACCGACATCCTGTAACGAGTAGTTTAAGCTCTTCCCACATGTTGCCTGTTGAAAATGGTAACATATAATCACTGACATTATCGGTACCAATCGCAACAGGAATACCCGCAGCGGCAAGTTCATCAACAGGAGTAAGAGAATTACGAGTAGGACCTTGTTCTTCACGGCGAGGGCTATCGATCCATGCAAATGGGCAAGCGATGACCATCATTTTCGCTTCTTTCATTTTTTTATAGAGTTTTTGACGATATTCCAGACTATGCGCAGTAATTGAAATACTATGAATTGCTACTACGCGTCCGTGCATGCCATGTTCCAAAGTTTTATCGGTGAGTTGTTCGGTTTCAATCTCGTCTGAGGAGTTAAATTGATCAACATGAACATGGACCATTTTGCCTAATGATTTTCCCGTTTGCATCAATACATCAAGATGTTTTAGTCCCATTCCTTCACCATGATCACGTTCATCACGACGTGGTAATCCACCAATGATATCGACTAAATCTGCACCTTTATCAAACCAATAACGTGCTTCTTTATCAATAACACCTTTAAGGGTTTGATTGACTAATTTTATGATAATGTCATTTTTATAAGTTTCACGAGCTTTAAGTGCGCCTTTGATTGCTCGTTCTTCAGCAATAGGGTCGATATCGACAAATGATCCCATGGCACTGACCCCTTGTTCGATCATTCGCTCAACAGCCATGCTGAAATGGCGGTAATAATCGTCTTCACTCATCGACGCTTTGACTTTATCTAGCGTATCCCATTTTTCAATTAAAGTCTGTTTTTGATAAACATCAAAACTGTCAACAGTGATCGTAAAAGCACGATCGGCATGCATATGTGAATTAACCCAACCGCCATTTTGTTTAATTTTATTCATTAAATATGCTTTTAAACTCTGATCTCGACTGGTTAATAACATCTTTTTATTATCGGTCATAATGTGCCTCTACGATTCAATTATGCAAAATTTGATAAAATAATAGATAAAAAAAATCCCCCTAATAAGGAGGATTAAAAAATAAATCAACAATATTGTTTAGGACTGTTGATTTATATTTTGTCATGGTCAACTACTCTTGGTTGCTTAAATAATTTGAAAGAATTTTAACGAAACTATTTTTAATATCAAGTACTGTTCTTATAAAAATATATAAATAAATGAAATGGTTAAAGTATTATTTTTTAGATTTTTATATTCTAAAATAGCAAATAAAATATTGTGGTAGCTTATTACAAGTTATAAATTAATCGATAACTCTCTATTTTATATGAATAATTAATTGTCCAAAAATCGAGACCAACAACAGCATTATGCGATTTATTGTCAATCTCAAAAAGTGCAATATTGCTTTGTTTAACACTATAGAGTATATGGATAAATTGGATTTTAGTGCAAAATATAGCGTCGAATTTTTTATGATTTTTGATCGCTTAACAAACATTTACATAAATATACATTACAATTTTATTATTCTATTTTACTATTAGATTGCATTTTTGATATTATCGCGCACAAATACGTTGCATTAGATGATATACATAAAAGCTAATATATTGTATTTTTTGAAAAATTTAATCAAATTAGCTACAAGGAGTAGTAAAAATATGTTAAAATATGGTCTTAATCGGGCATCGGGCATCGGGCATCGGGCATCGGGCATCGGGCATCGGGCATCGGGCATCGGGCATCGGGCATCGGGCATCGGGCATCGTTTTTATTAGTTAATAGTTATAATAATTGTCATCAAGAGTTTCATTCTTCATACAAAAATCCATTTTCAAATTCATCTCTTTATTTTTTCTATATCAATAAGCCTACTAATATCCCCTTATTCAGAGTTTTTTTAAGAAAAAGGATAGTAAAAACAGGTTTATGTGCGCTATTTTTGTCAATGTTGTTTATAGTAATATCGATAAAGCCGGTGTATGGTCTAACAGCACAAACAGCGCAGGTAATAAATGGGACAAGTCCTTATTTAACGTATGACAATGGAAAGACAGTATCAACAACAATATTACCACTCTTATCGTTAACGTTACCGAATAATAAGGTGATAAGCGCGTTGGAAGACAAATCATCAGTAGTCGAGCCCATTGTGATAGAAAAAGTGCCGACAACTTTTAATGATATCAAAACCTATTTACCTTTCAACAATTATCCATCAATGCCGTTAGCCAATGCGATAGTGGCAAATAATTATTGGCGTGATGGAGATGGAGATAAACTTTTTACCGTAACGGGTTATATGAAAGTGAAATGGGAAACGTACGATGGTGAAGATGTGACCGATTATGTGAAATCGAATCCGAATAGTGAGTTAGATGCGTGTAAATCCCCTTATAAATTATCACTCAGTGCTGGTGATGGTGCTTTAGTAACCCGTTATGGTATACCGGATATAAGTCTATTTACGGGTGCAAGCCACAGTTATTATATTTCCTCTAAACCTCAATTTTGTTATGCTAAACCCTATGCTATTGAAAAAATGCCACAATTTCAGTGGTTAAGTTTTGACAGTAGTAATACATTCATTGGTTGGAACGATTCACGTTATACGTCAAGGACAGCTGTTGGTGGTGGCTATACAGCAGATTATGTGCCTAACATGGGGTTCAAAGCGAGTCCAACTGCATCTGGCGGTAAAACATTTCCGACTACCGGTTTTCCTGGTGCAAAATTTCAGTTAATAGTGACAGGCTCTCCTACTAGTTATAGTTTTAGTATTCCCAATAATCCTGGGGGACAAGTGACTATCGATCCACAGGGTTATGTCTCACTAAAAGGTAAACCAACAGGTAATGTTACAGTACGAGCTACATTGAAACGAGATCCAACAATTAAATTTGATTATACCTTTAATCCAACCAGTGTTTGGGCGAATCCGGTTAAGGATTTTTTTGATATCTGGAGTGTTGCTATTCAAAAATGTGGTGTAAATAATTTGTTCTCTTATTCGGAGTTAACCAATACACCTGTTGATGATCGTTTAAATGGTTATTTTGAGATTATAAATGGTTATACAAGAGCCATTGGTCAAGGACTTTTACCCGAATGGGGATATTCAACTCAACAAACTTATCCTGATTCAGGATGGCGAGATGAAAAAGATAGATATTGGACAAAAGATATGTACTATCAAAGTAGCTATGGTACTCATCTTGATGTTAGTTCAAGTTCAGGTCTTTTAGGGGTTGATGCTGAAGGAATAGGTTTTCCAGACTATTTAGTTTGTCGACAATAACGGCTTTTCATCTGTTTAGTTGGTATAAAAATGAAAATTGATGAGAAGTTAGATTTATTGAATCAATATCAAGGTATTTTATTATTTCGTGAAGGATTATTTTTACGTGCGTATAATCAGTCTGCCTACATTTTAAATGAGATACTTGGGCAACAGCTAAAATTGAAATTTTATCAAGCTACAGGTGCTCGAAATCAATGGATAGTTAAGTGTGCCTTTCCGGCAAATAAGATAAATGAACGTTTACCGGGAGCGGCCTTAACCTCTTTTGGTTACCTAATTGCTGGTGATTTTGATTTAACGGCTTATGGTCAATGGTTTGCGCGACGTTGCCTTGAAGAGAATGAAATGAACGAAATGGCAAAAGTCGACTCCGAGTCGTTATTAACGACGAGCCGTCGGCGTCGGAGCTCGCGCTGTATTTGAGCAAAATCTAGACAATAGCTAACTGCTATTGTCTAAAGAGAAAATAGCTTATTTATGTGTATATCACATTATTGTTATTGGACAAAGCTGGCACAATATTGCGGATCATAAAATAGACCGTCTAATTGGTGTTTTTAAAATTAGAACAATTGCCAAGAAGTTTGAGAAAAGGTGTGCGTTTTAAAGAAATAACCACCGATGATGAATTTTATCGGTGGTATGCTAATGTTACATTTTTTCGACAGTTTTGATACCTAACATATCAAGCCCGATTTTGAGCGTTTTAGCGGTTAACGAAGCCAATTTTAAGCGGCTTTGTTTCAAGTTTTCGTTTTCCGCAGTTAAAATAGGGCAATTTTCATAGAAACTAGAAAATAGGGTAGCGATATCATATAAATAGGCGCAAAGCACATGTGGTGTACCTTCTGCGGCAACGTTCGATACGGTTTCATCAAATTGTATTAATCGAATCGCTAGTGCTCGCTCTTTATCCGTACCTAGATAGATATTACCGCTTAAACTATCTTCGTTGATATTTGATTTTCTAAACACCGACAGTACACGTGTATAGGCATATTGTAGATAAGGTGCAGTATTGCCTTCAAATGACAACATATTATCCCAATCAAAAACATAATCGGTGGTACGATTTTTGGATAGGTCGGCATATTTCACTGCGCCAATCGCTACTGCATCAATCACTTTGGCAAGTTCTGTTGGAGAAAGATCGGGATTTTTATTTTTAATAAGTGCTTCTGCACGCTCTGTTGCTTCGTCAAGCAGGTCGTTTAATTTTACGGTATCACCTGAGCGAGTCTTAAACGGCTTGCCATCTTTACCTAGCATCATACCAAACATATGGTGCTCAAGTTTTAAGGATTCTGGTACATATTTCGCTTTATGCACGATATCCCAAACCTGTTCTAAGTGTTGGTGTTGACGTGAATCGGTATAATATAAAATACGTTCAGCATGAAGTGTTTCGTAACGATATTTAACACAGGCAATGTCGGTTGTTGCATAAAGATAGCCACCATCACGTTTTTGGATGATAACGCCCATGGGTTCGCCTTCTTTATTTTTATATTCGTCTAGAAAGACTACGATTGCGCCGTCACTTTCAACTGCTAATTTTTTCTGTTTTAGATCGGCAACAATGCCTGGTAGCATGTTGTTATAGATGCTTTCGCCCATCGTATCTTCAATCGATAATGTGACATTAAGGCGTTTATATGTGGCAATATTTTGTGTCATGGTGATATCCACCAGTTTTCGCCACATTTCACGGCAATATTGGTCACCACCTTGAAGTTTTACTACATAATTACGGGCTTTTTCGGCAAAGGCTTCGTCTTCGTCGTAATGTTTTTTAGCTGCGCGATAGAACGATTCTAAATCCGAAAGTTCCATGTCGTTGGCATGTTCATTTTCCATCTTTTCAAGATAAGCAATTAACATTCCAAATTGGGTTCCCCAATCACCAACATGGTTGGCGCGGATAACATTATGACCAAGAAAACTTAATACTCGTACACTGGCATCACCAATAATGGTTGAGCGTAAATGCCCAACGTGCATCTCTTTAGCAACATTGGGTGCGGAGTAATCAACCACAATGATTTGTGGTTTTGCGGGTAAAGTAATATTGAGTTTATCACTACTTAGCGCTACTTCGTTTTGTTCAGCAATCCAACTATTTTTTAAGAAGATATTAATAAAACCGGGACCAGCGATTTCTACTTTATCGGCAATATCATCAATATCAAGATGTTGCAAGACTTTTTCAGCCAATGCGCGTGGCGGCATTCCCAATTTTTTAGCAGTAGACATAATACCATTAGCTTGATAATCACCAAATTGAACTTTAGCGGATTGCTTGATTAAAGCATCACAGTTTTTATCAGCACCGGCCATAATCATTGCTTGGGAAACACGTTGTGTTAATAGTTGTTGAATATTCACACTGAACCTAATTAATTAAAATAAAATGCCCAATATAATACTGATAAATTGATAAATTGTCACTCTGGGATTAGTTAAGGACAAGTAAATAGCTAATTTTTATATAAATAAAAATCTTTTAAATTAGAGGTGATATATTAACTTAACTATAAAGTAGATAAAAAATTAAAGAGAAAATATGTGCCAATATTTGTTTAAATGCCTGATTATCAATGTTTTTTAGTTTTGTTCAACTTTTGTATTTGCTCGCGAGCATCTGCAAGAACTCAAATTATCGATAACTTCTTCACAATTGACAAAATACTATAAACAAAATGACCATGGTGAAATTGTTCTTTTGGACAAGTATGCAAAACTCACTCGCCCCTTAAATGAGCAAGAGATCGATTTCCCGATTCAAAATACGTCCTATGAATTTATTCCCATCCATGAAGGAATTCGTTATTACGAAGTAGGTGGTTTTATGCGGAATAATTATCTCTATAAAGTGATTATTTATAATTGGTATGGGATATCTGATACTCCATTACTTAATATTCAACTAAATAGTTATGATGAACAAGGTAAATTGCTTGATGCGGTGCTTTTAGATAGTCAATATTCTTATGAGGATGTGAGTTGTTTTATTAGATTTTCGGTCAATAAGGATTTAACTATAAACCTAAAACATTATGTGACTTACTATTATGATGATGAACATGAATATGGTGATGAGGCTGGTTTAATAAAAGATCCTAAACCGGAATTTTATAACGGAGAGCAATACAAGATTAACAATGGTAAGTTTAAGCTAATTTATTCTAAAATGGCAAAGAAGTTTGAATGGCAACAGTGAGTGACAACTATTTACAATTGAGCTTTCACCGACTACACTAATGCCGTTCTCAACGGGGTGCCCTAATGGGCTGAGAGTGTTAGTTAAGTTAACATAACCCGTCGAACCTGAACTGGATCATGCCAGCGGAGGGATTTGAGTTATTATATCTGCTCAAACCTTTTGTCTTTTTCTTGCTATTTGGAGGCAAAATGTTTCGTCAATTGTTGTTATCAACTGTTATATTTATATCATTATTTTGGGCTAATTTTTCTGTCGCACAGCAACCGACTTTAACCGTATATAGCTATAACTCTTTTATGTCGGAGTGGGGACCTGGAGAAGCTATTAAGCAGGGTTTTGAAGCTCAATGTCACTGCCAACTAGAAGTGATTACGTTAGGTGATGGTGTTTCAATTTTGAATCGTATTCAGCTTGAAGGTAATAAAACCAATGCTGATGTTGTCTTAGGTTTGGATAATAACCTACTTGAGCAAGCAAAATTAACAAATATTTTTATTCCACACCAGATCGATAAACCCGATAATCTCTATACCGACTGGTGGGATAATGAGTTTATGCCATATGACTTCGGTTATTTTGCCTTTATTTATAATAAACAGAAGATAAAAAATCCACCGCGATCTTTGCATCAGTTAGTTGACAATAAAGCTCATTGGAAGATCATTTATCAAGATCCTAGAACTAGCACACCTGGATTAGGTTTGCTCTTGTGGGTTAAAAAAGTTTATGGCGATGATGCTTCGCAAGCATGGCAAAAAATAGCTGAAAACACCGTGACAGTAACTAAAGGTTGGAGCGAATCTTACGGTATGTTTTTGAAAAATGAAGCAGATTTTGTATTAAGTTACAGCACTTCCCCTATTGCACATATAATCAATGATAATGATCATCGTTTTGCTGCCGCTATTTTTGATGAGGGGCATTACCGTCAAGTTGAAGTGGCTGCTATTGTAAAATATACACAACAACCAGAGTTAGCTCGCCAATTTTTACAGTATTTATTAACACCTGACGTTCAACGTCAATTTGCTGAAAAAAATGTCATGTATCCAATCATAAAAACCGATTTGCCAGCGGCTTATCAACAAATTGATACAGTGAACAAAGCCCTTGAATTTGATGCAAAGCAAGTTGAATTAAATCAGAAATCGTGGGTGCGTGAATGGCAAGTTGCTGTCAGTAAATGATGTTATAGGAACGAATATTGAAATTCCAATCCTTAATTCCAGGTATAAGTGCTGTTGGTTTGATTTTGCTCATATTAGGCACGGCACTTATTGCGCTTTGGGGATTTGCAATTCGAACCGATAATATAAGCATTTATTTTGATCATTATTTATTGCATATTATTTGGGTAACAGTTTTGCAAGCTGGTTTATCAACTTGTTTAGCCATCATATTGGCAGTATTGATGGCGAAAGCATTAGCTATGGTAGACTTTCCTTGTCAAAGATTACTCATCAAAATAATGCCGGTTACCTTTATTTTACCGACTTTAGTTGTGGTTACTGGTTTGCTTTCAGTGTATGGTCAGCATGGCATCATTTCGTTATTTTTTCAATTTTTTAATCTACCAATTGAATTATCAATTTATGGTTTGAAAGGTATATTATTAGCCCATGTGTTTTTAAATTTTCCTTATGCTTGTTGTCTGTTTTATCAATCCTTAAAAAGTGTTCCTGTCGAACAAAAACAGTTAGCTGCTCAGTTGAATTTTTCTACTTTTACTTTTTTTAAGTTGGTTGAATGGCCATTATTGCGTCGACAAATCTTACCAATGGCAGCACTGATTTTTATGTTATGTTTTTCAAGTTTTGCAATTGTGTTAGCACTTGGCGGTGGGCCAAAATATACCACTATTGAGGTAGCAATATATCAGTCGATCCGTGATTTTGATCTTATACAAGCCGTGTTACTTTCTTGTTTACAACTGATTTGTTGTATTGGTTTTCTTATCATTATGCAAAAAATAAATCGAATCAAAACAATGAATATTCGATTTGCTCATCAAAATTACCAAATTCCGATTCCCTACTATTTATCATTGATCAGTTATGTCATCATTTTGATTGGGAGCTTATTTATTTTATTACCTTTGGTTACAATATTGATTGAAGGTATTTATTTTTTCAAATTTGCCTTATTAACAGTGGCACTTTTAAAAGCACTGATCACCTCAATTATCATTGCAGTAGGTTCTGCTTTTATTGCAATGTTTCTTGCATTATTGTTACTTTGGACCAATAGCCGATTATTGATTAATCAACAAATTAAATGGAGCAATCGTTTAATGTTAATTGGTTCATTAATTTTAGCCATTCCAAGTATGGTTTTAGCCTCAGGGCTTTTCTTATTATTATTTCAATATGCCGACAATATAATTATTATTTCGATATTAGTTATGTTGTGTAATGCACTCATGGCGTTACCTTTTTTATTAAAAAATCTTTCAATCCCCATGTATGAAGTGAGTTTGCGTTATTGGCAGCTTTGCCAATCGCTGAATATTGAAGGTTTAACACATTTTTACTTGATTGAATTTAAGGCATTAAAAAAGTTAATGGCAATGAGTTTTACTTTTGCTGTTATTTTATCATTTGGTGATTTTGGTGTTATTGCTTTGTTTGGTGGACAAACCTTAACTACCTTACCTTATTATTTATATGAGCAAATATCACATTATCATTATCAAGAAGGTACTGTGACGGCTGCAATTTTATTGATTTTATCTTTTAGCTTAATGGTTGTGATGGATTATGATCGAACTTAATCAAGTAAATTATCATTATGATAATTTTGAAATGCATTTTGAAATTAATATTGCAGCAAAAGAGCATGTCGTAATTGTTGGACCAAGTGGTGCAGGTAAAAGTACTTTATTGAGTTTAATCGCTGGGTTTATTTTTCCAAACTCAGGCACAATTAAACTTAATCATCAAAATATGACAAAAATCGCGCCGGGCAAACGCCCTGTGTCTATGTTATTTCAACACAATAATTTATTTAGTCATTTAACTATACAACAAAATATCGCTTTAGGTATTAAACCTTCATTAAAATTAACAATAACCGAGCAAGATAAAATTGCTGATATTTTAACGCAAGTCGGTTTAGATGGTTTTGCTACGCGTTATCCAGAACAATTATCAGGGGGACAACGTCAACGAGTAGCGCTTGCTCGCTGTTTGATACAACATCGCCCAATTTTATTGTTGGATGAGCCTTTTTCAGCACTTGATCAAGCTTTACGTCATGATATGTTATTGTTAGTTAATCAAATTTGTCATCAATATGATTTAACGCTAATAATGGTATCGCATTATTTAGATGAATCATTGAACTATTTCTCGCGTTGTTTAGTGGTAGATGATGGGCAGATTATATTTAATGAACGACCTGCTCAATTAATGCAACCACAGCATAATGCTGTTGCAAAATTGTTAGGTATAAAAATTGACTAATATGATAATAATGTTAATTTAGTGATAACTTTATCAATTATATATTAAGTTTTTTTTATTTTAGTAACTATGGTTGTAATTAATTAGCAACTTTAATAAATACCTTAAGGTTTTATTAATCTCAAAAAGATAACTTATAAAACTTAATTATTCCTTGTTGAAAAAAAAGTTATGCAAAAATTTAACCAGTCTGCAAAATTTAGTTGGTCAAATCTTATTTTTATCATTCTATTTTTTTGCTATTTTTCTTGTGCTTTACAGTTTTATATTGCCTTATCTGGACACTCCAACTTTATTGGTTTGCGCGATGCAATAATTTATAGTTTGATTTGGCTTATTCCTGTTTTGTTTTTTCCTAATTATACCCGTAAAATCACCGCTGTTTATGGAATAATTGTTGGTGGCCTGTCTTTGATTTCAATCGGATATTTTGTCATTTACCGACAAGAATTTTCACAGAGTGTATTTTTTGTCATGGCGGAATCAAACTTCAATGAATCACATGAATTTATTCAACAATATTTGAATTGGAAATTGGTGGTTATCCTTGTTGTTTATATTTTAATTGCAATTTATTTGTGGAAAAAAGTCAAACCTGTTTATGTTAAAAATGGTACCAAGTGGATAGTATCTATGCTAATTGCTATTTACGCGATAATGCCGTTAGTAATTAGCTTAACTGTGAAAAAAAACACCTTTGAAGAGGCGTATAAACATTTATTAACACGTATGGAAACCACAGTACCTTGGCAATTAATCAATAGTTACATAGCTTATCGTTCGCAATTATCTAGTATGGAAGATATCTTAAATCACTTGCAAACCTTACCAAAGTTAGAAAATTTAACCGATGCTAATGGTGATACGCCAAGAACTTTGGTGCTAATTATTGGTGAATCCACCACTCGTAATCGCATGGGGATTTATGGTTACGGACGCGATACGACGCCTCAAATTGAACAATTTAAAAAGGATAATCCAGATTTATTCGTATTTAATGATGTTGTATCTTCAAGGCCGTATACCATTGAAATTCTACAACAAGCGTTAACCTTTGCTGATGAGCGGCATCCTGATTTATATTTGAAAACTCCCTCACTAATTTACTTGATGAAACAAGCTGGTTATAAAACGTTTTGGATCACTAATCAACAGACAATGACGGAACGTAATACCATGTTAACCATGTTTTCAAAGCAGGCTGATGAGCAGTTTTATATGAATAATGATCGCAATCAAAGTTCAAGGCAGTATGATGAGTCTGTTTTTCCGCCTTTTAAAACTGTGTTAGCCGATCCTGCAGAAAAGAAATTTATTGTTATTCATCTACTTGGTACGCATATGAAGTATGAGTTTCGCTATCCAAAAGATGGCGAGCATGATCGTTTTCGCGATAAAACCGGCGTTACTTATCCTTTAGATGATGATAAGTTAGATGTTTATAATAGTTATGATAATGCGGTCAGTTATAATGATTATGTTACAACAACCTTGTTTAAAATGTTTAAACAAAGCCACGAAAATGGTTTTATCTTGTATTTTTCTGATCATGGTGAAGATGTCTACCAAACTCCACCTCATGATGTATTAGGTCGTAATGAAAAAGCACCAACGAAAACCATGTACACCGTGCCATTTATGCTTTGGCAATCACCGCAGTGGCGGGCAACACATCCTAATAATTATCAAAACTATGTTGATCGTAAATACAGTACTCAAGATTTGATTCATACTTGGTCTGATTTGGCTGGACTAAGTTATAACTTATATGAACCGCAAAAAAGTATTGTTAATCCTAACTTTCATCAATCAACTCGGTGGATAGGCGATCCTTATGATAAAAATGGATTGATCGATTTTGATAAATTATCACACTAATTTATTGTCGATTTGCATGTGTACTTAAGGTATGATATTGTATATTTATACAGTTATATCTTAAGTAAAATTATACCCTTTATGCGAAAAATTATTCATATCGATATGGATTGTTTTTATGCTGCAGTTGAAATGCGAGATAATCCTCGTTATCGTCATCTACCTATTGCAGTAGGTGGCGATCCGCGCAAACGAGGTGTTGTTGCAACAGCTAATTATTTAGCACGTCAATTTGGTGTACATAGTGCAATGTCAACAGCACAAGCGATAAAACTATGTCCTAATCTTAAAGTAATTCCTGGTAGACATGCAGTTTATAAAGAGGTATCAAATCAGATTCACCAAATATTTGCGCGTTATACTTCTGCAATTGAAACACTTTCGCTTGATGAAGCTTATTTAGATGTAACAGAGTGTAAACTTTGTCATGGTTCAGCAACGCTTATTGCCCAAGATATACGCCAAGCTATTTTTAATGAACTTGAATTAACTGCGTCAGCCGGAGTTGCACCTTTAAAATTTTTAGCAAAAATTGCATCGGATATGAATAAGCCTAATGGTCAGTATGTCATTAGGCCCGAACAAGTGAACCATTTTATTGAACAGTTACCACTTAATAAAATTCCTGGTGTAGGTAAAGTGACCGAAAAAAAACTGGCTGAATTGGGCTTATTTACTTGTAACGATGTTGTTAATTACGATCTTACTAAACTACTTAATCAGTTTGGTAAATTTGGTCGAGTGTTATTTGAACGATGCCAAGGTATTGATGAACGCGAGGTCTGTAATGATCGACAACGTAAATCGGTAGGCGTTGAACGCACGTTAATCGATGACATTTATCAATGGGAAGCATGTTTAGACCAACTCGAACCGTTGTATGATGAATTAGAGAAAAGATTAAGCAAAGTTAGAACAGATCTATCGATCGCAAGACAAGGAGTCAAATTCAAATTTGATGATTTTCAATTAACCACACAAGAACATGTCTGGCCAAAATTAGATAAACAAGATTTAATTGCTCAAGCTTATAAAGTATGGCAAGAAAGACGTAATAATCGAGGCGTCAGGTTAATTGGTTTTCATGTTACATTAATTGATCCACAATTGGATAAACAGTTAATTTTCAATTTTTGATGATTCTGAAAATGTTTGTCAGTCAATCATTGTGTTAGCTGGCGATTAAAAATATAACGTGTATATGAGGATTTTACTTGTAATAATAAAATCCTCATTGTTGCTAATCAAACATCAAACGGCACTATTTTAAATTAGCACCATTGGTGGCAATGACTTGTTTATACCATTGAAATGAATCTTTTTTATAGCGTTTCATTGTGCCGTTACCTTCATTATCACGATCGACATAAATCACGCCATAACGTTTTTTCATTTCACCTGTAGTGAAAGAAACCACATCAATAATTCCCCATGCGGTATAGCCCATCACGTCAACGCCATCATAGTCAATAGCTTTTTGCATCGCTTTAATATGTGCGCCCAGATATTCAACGCGAGGTTTATCATGAATTTGATTATCATGTTCTAATTCATCAATTGCACCAAAACCATTTTCCACAATAAATAAAGGTAACTGATAGCGATCATATAAACGGTTAAGTGTATAGCGCAAACCTTCAGGATCAATTGGCCAGCCCCAGTCACTGCTTTTTATATAAGGGTTTTCAACTGCATTAGGTAGTGCACCATTGACGATATTATCACGGTTATCATTTTTCACATCAGCTTTTACGACAGTTGACATGTAGTAACTAAAGCCGATGTAATCAACAGTACCTTGTTTCAAATAAGCTAAATCTTCTTCAGTAATATCAAGTTTGTAGCCTTCGCGTTCAAACTCTTTTAATGCATATGCTGGATAATAGCCACGAACATGTACATCAGGGAAAAAGAAGCGCTGATGCATTGCAATTTCTGACGCCATCATATCTTCAGGATTACAAGAGAACGGATAAATAGGTACATGAGAAACCATGCAACCAATTTGAAAATCTGGGTTAATTTTTTTACCAGCAATCACAGCTTTAGCACTCGCTAACAGCTCATAGTGTGCAACTTGATAAAGCACTTCTTGAGGGTTTTCCCCTGGTTTAACTTGCACACCTGAATTAGTCCAGAAGAAGATCGGGTTACTGGTATCCATTTGGTTATTGATCTCGTTAAACGTCATCCAGTATTTGACTTTGTGTTTATAACGTTCAAAACAGGTAATAGCAAAACGCTCAAAAAACTCTACGGTTTTACGATTACGGAATCCACCATAGTGACGGGCAATATGCAGTGGCATCTCGAAATGTGATAGGGTGATAACAGGTTCAATGCCATTTGCGATTAATTCATCAAACACCGCATCATAGAATTTTAAACCTTCTTCATTCGGTTCTAACTCATCACCTTTAGGATAAATTCTCGTCCATGCAATGGAAGTACGCAGACATTTTAGACCTAACTCTGCAAATAGCTTAATATCTTCTTTATAGTGATGATAAAAATCAATAGCTGTATGATTCGGGTAAAATTTACCAGCTTCAATATCTTGAGTAATTTGTCTTGCTACACCATGCGCACCCGCTGTCATCACATCGACAACGCTTGGGCCTTTGCCTCCTTCATTCCAGCCGCCTTCAAATTGATGGGCAGCTAATGCACCGCCCCATAAAAATGTTTTTTGCTTCATAACTTTTTCCCTATTATTGCTTAATTTTAAATATAATATCTTTAGGTGTAACTTCTGTATTTTCCGTTAAGATAATTTGTTGATATTGATCGGTATTGACAATAATAATTGGTGTAATTAGTGGATATCCTGCTTGCTTGATAGCTTGAGGATCAAAACTAATTAATAAATCACCTTTTTTCACTTTTTGATTAAGTTCTACATGATAACTAAATTCATTATTTGTCAAATTAACGGTATCAATTCCAACATGGATCAGTAATTCAACACCATTATCTAATGTTAAACCAATAGCATGTTTAGAACTTGCAAACACAGCGGTAACTTGTGCATCATCAGGCGCATATACATGATTATCTGTTGGTTCAATTGCAATACCTTCTCCCATAAGTTTTTGAGCAAAAGCAGGATCAGGAACTTTACTAAGTGGCAATGCTTTACCTGACATTGGACTTGTTATTTCTACATCGTCTAATAATACTTTAGGGGTATCATTTTCAATCTCATTTGATTGTATTTGTTTCGCTTCGCCCGTTCCTAAAATTTGGATTATCAACACAGGACCGAATAATGCAATTGCTGATCCAATTAAAACGCCAATAAATGAACCAGGATGTTCAGGATTAATCGCATTGACAATAGTTAATGGCCCTGGTAATGCGGCATAGGTATAGTAATAGGGTGAAAACAAACCAGCAACAATCCCTCCAATTGCACCACATAAACAACCATAAATGAAAGGCTTTTTAAAGCGTAAATTAACGCCATAAATGGCTGGTTCGGTAATACCAAATAGTCCTGTCACGAAAGCGGATAATGATACACCTTTCATCTCTTTGGTTTTGGTTTTTAGGTAGAAACCTAATGCTGCACCAACTTGACCAATAACGGCGATAGTTTGGAAAGCTTGGAATGAGTCTTGACCATACTGGTTAATATTTTCAATGATAACAGGTGTAATACCCCAATGTACGCCAAATATGACAAAGACTTGCCATACAGCGCCAATTATTCCACCTGCAACAGATGGTGCAAGGCTAACTATCCAGTTATAGCCATGAGCAATATAGTGAGCAGCGCCAGCGGTTAATGGTCCAATAGCTAGTAAGGTTAATGGCACCATAATCACTAAACAGATAAGTGGCATTAAAAGTGGTTTAATAATACTGTGTAAACGTGGTTCTAAAAATCGTTCAAGGTAAGATAGCAACCAAACTAAGAATAAAGGTGGCAATACTGTTGATGTATAAGTGGTTTCAGATAAAGCGATACCAAATAGATCAACTCCTTGCCCCGATTTTATTAGAGCCGCAAGTTCGGCCCATGTTGGCGATAATAAAGCTGCACAACAAGCGACCGCAATATAAATATTACAACGAAAGTGTTGTGATGCTGTAATTGCAATAAAAATAGGTAAAAAGGCAAATGGTGCCCATGAAATAAAGTTGAAGACTTGGCAAGTCCCCGTTTTTTCAAATGCTGGGTAAGCGAGTTTAATTAAAATTAAGATCCCTTGTAGAATTCCTGATGCAGCCAAAACATAAACAAAGGGAGCAAAAACAGCTGACATTGTGGCGATAATACGATTTAAAATACTACTTTTGCTATTTACATCAATTTTATTGTTTCCACTCATTAATTGAGTAAATGCATTATAGACTTTGTCTACATTGGTGCCGATAACAACTTGAATCTGCCCACCTTTTTCAACCACGGTGATAACACCTGGCAAATTGGCGATTTTCTCTTTTGCTTCAGCTGGGGTGGTTTGAGTAACGACACGCAAACGTGTTGCACAACGCGCTACAGAAACAATATTATTTTCGCCCCCTAACTCATTTAATATATCAACTGCTAATTTATTATAATCTCTAATTTTAGATGACATCAATTAAACTCCTTTTAACAGGTAAGTGAGCATATATTATCCTTAAATTAAAAATTGTTAATGACCAATTATATTGTTTGTGATCTAGATCTAACTTTTCATTCACTTTGTTTAAAAAACTTATCAACCTGTATAAAATATATAACGTTTACTTATAACAAGAATAAAGAGTACGCCATGCTGAAATATCAAGATGTTGCTGAAAAAATTAAGCAAACTATCTATCAACAAAACATGCCTAAAGATACCCAGCTACCTAATATAGAAGGGTTAATTAATCAATATCAGGTTAGCCGGACTACGATTATAAAAGCCCTTAATCGTTTAGAGCGTCATGGTGTTATTTACCAGATTCAAGGTAGCGGTATTTTTGTTCGTCAACCTAAAAAGAGTGGTTATCTTAATTTTTTAGAAAGCCATGGTTTTAGTGTCGATTTAAACGATTTACCAGGATCGTCACAAGTTTTTAATGTTGATATTATTCGACCAAGCCAAAAGATTAAAGAAAATCTGCAATGCAGTGATGATGAAGACGTATACTTTATTAAACGTTTACGTTATGTTGATGGTGAAGTCTATGGTTTTGAACAATCTTACTATCGCAAAAAATTAGTCTCTTATTTGAATAAACAAATAGCAGAAGACTCTATATTTAGTTATGTACAAGACATTTGCAATATCAATATCGGATTTTCGGATAAATATTTTAAAGCGATAAAATTAGAGGAAGATGTTGCAAGCTATTTAGGGCTAAAAGCGGGGGATCCCGCGCTATGTGTTGAGGAGATCTTTTATACTTCGGCCGGTGAGCCTTTCGATTTTTCCCAGATCATTTATCATTATGATAATGCCAAATTTTATGTGCAAAGTCATTCGAAGTGATAGTTAAAAACATTTTATCATTATTTAATCGATTAACTTAATTATTACTATTGATTTATCACTGTTTAAGATAAAAAAAGCGCTTTAAAAGCGCTTGATTAAATCTATTTTTAAACAACATCTGACGGTAATTACCTTATACCATATTCCGCGCGATAAGCCTCGACCTGTTTAACTTGGTCTTGGCGGGCGGGATCTTTATATAAATATTGAATCAAGTCATCTAGCGTAATGATTGAAATGACATCACATTGATAAGTTTGTTTAATCTCTTGAATAGCTGAAAGATCACCGCGTCCTTTTTCTTGACGATCCAAGCAGATGAGCACACCTGCTAATTCAGATTTGTTGTCTTCAAGTATTCGCATTGATTCACGAATGGCTGTACCGGCTGTAATTACATCATCAACTAACATAACTCGCTGTTGATAAATAGAACTTCCTACTAAATTTCCGCCTTCACCATGATCTTTCGCTTCTTTGCGATTAAAACAATAAGGCACATCAACATTATGGTGTTCTGAAAGTGCAACAACCGTTGATGAGACGATAGGAATACCTTTATAGGCTGGACCAAAAATGACATCATATTGTAAATTAGCATCGGTTAATGCTGCTGCATAAAAACGACCTAATAAAGCTAGATCTTTGCCAGTGTTAAAGAGTCCTGCATTAAAAAAATAGGGGCTTTTACGGCCAGATTTTAAGGTGAATTCACCAAATTTTAATGCTTGCCTTTCTAAAGCAAATTCTATAAATTCACTTTTATATGATTTCATCGATTATCTCCAATTAATCTTTTAAGGCCTGTTTTTGTGTTTCAATAATGGTGGCAATACCATTTTTAGCGAGTTCCAATAACTTTAATAATTCATCGTGGCTGAACGGTTCACCTTCGGCCGTGCCTTGTACTTCAATAATTCGACCATCGTCGGTCATGACAACATTCATATCGGTTTCTGCATTAGAATCTTCAATATATTCCAAATCACATAATGCTTCGCCTTCAACAATACCAACAGATACCGCAGCGACTAAAGATTTAATTGGATTTTGTTTAATTTGTCCTTTAACCAACATTTGGTTGATGGCATCATTAAGCGCGACACAAGCACCAGTTATTGAAGCTGTTCTGGTGCCACCATCAGCTTGAATGACATCACAATCTAATGTAATGGTATATTCACCCAGTAATTTAAGATCAATCATTGCTCGTAATGAACGTGCGATAAGGCGTTGAATTTCCATTGTACGTCCAGTTTGTTTACCTTTCGCCGCTTCGCGCTGTGTTCTTGAATTGGTTGCGCGAGGTAACATACCATATTCGGCGGTAACCCAACCTTGATTTTGACCTTTTAAAAAGCGTGGAACACCTTCATCAACAGTGGCATTACAAAGTACTTTGGTTTCACCAAATTCAACCAATACAGAACCTTCTGCATGCTTAGTATAATGACGGGTTATTTTGATTGGGCGGACTTGTTCCGCAGATCGACCAGACGGGCGCATGCAATTCTCCAGCAGTTTAATTTAAAAAATTATCGTATTGAGCTAATCATTTAGGAGGACATCAACTGGATTACGTTGATGTTTAGCCTAAGCTAAGAGCATATTATACAGAATTTGTGATACAATGCCCAGCAAGTTTTTCAATTTTAGGGTGCAATTATGATTTCAAGTATGACGGCTTATGCAAGAAAAGAACTAAATCAACAATGGGGTAATGCTTCGTGGGAATTACGTTCAGTCAACCAACGATATTTAGAAACGTATATCCGTTTGCCAGAACAGTTTCGATCGTTAGAGCCTATTATTCGTGAACGCTTACGTAATCGTTTAACTCGAGGAAAAATCGAATGTAATTTGCGCTTTGAATTGGATTCTGCTGCACAAGATCAAGAATTATTACTCAATAAAGAATTAGCAAAACAAATTTTAACTGCTGCAGATTGGATTAAAACCGAACATCAAGCTGCTGAAGTCAATCCTATCGATGTATTGCGTTGGCCAGGTGTGTTATCAGCGAAAGAGCAAAACCTTGACACGATTTCGCAAGAGATTTTAGCACTATTGGATATTACCATTGATGAATTTATCACCGTTCGTGAACGAGAAGGGCAAGCTCTTCGTGATTTGATCATTCAACGATTAGAAGGTATTACAGAACAAGTTAATAACATTAAAAAGTGTATGCCTCAAATACTGGAATGGCAAAAAGAGAAACTGAAAAGCAAACTTGAAGAAGCGAATATAGAACTTGATAACTCTCGTCTTGAGCAGGAAATCGTTATGCTTGCCCAACGTATTGATGTAGCAGAAGAGCTTGATCGTTTAACAACGCATGTGAAAGAAACCTATTCGATTTTAAAGAAAAACGAAGCAGTGGGGCGTAGATTGGACTTCATGATGCAAGAATTTAACCGTGAATCGAATACAATTGCCTCTAAATCAATCAATGCCGATGTGACAGCAAGTGCTATTGAACTAAAAGTTCTTATTGAACAAATTAGAGAACAAGTGCAAAACATTGAGTAAAAAACTAACTCACTTTAAGTCACAATGAATCGTTCTTTCGGTGTTATTGCCGTCATATTGGCATCAATCTTATGGGGTACAACAGGTACGGCAGCAACCTTAGCCCCATCACTCTCTCCTTTATTTATTGGTTCCTTTGCCATGGGTGTAGGGGGATTATTACAATCTATTTTTGCTTTATCTAATATAATTAAAGAACGTAAGTTAATAGCAAATCACTTAGGTTTTTTACTGGTTGGAAGTATTGCTGTTTCCCTTTATCCGCTAGCATTTTACTCTTCTATGCGACTATCTGGTGTGACTGTTGGTACAGTAGTATCCATTGGAACGGCACCGATTCTTTCAGCAATAATTGAGTATAGTAGCAAGGATTTTCATATTACTAAACAATGGGTTATTGGTGCGGCTTTTGGCATTTTAGGCATTATGCTTCTTTATTTTTCTGAAAATAGTGCGACATCAACGCAATATAGTCATTTGGCTATTGGTATTTTGCTTGGTTTAATTGCTGGATTCACTTATGCATTATACTCTTGGTCGGCTCGTCAAATGATGTTAAAGGGTATATCTAGCAAGTCAGCGATGGGAACGACATTTGGATGCGGAGGTTTATTGTTAATTCCAGTTATGATTTTAGCTGGAACTCAGTTGTTTGATTCATTAATCAATATAACCATAAGCCTTTATATGGCATTGATTCCCATGTTTATCGGGTATTTATGTTATGGTTATGGGCTGTCAAAAATATCGGCTAGCACAGCAACGACTATTACACTATTAGAGCCGGTTATTGCAGCTATTTTAGCCATGTTAATTATCGATGAGTATCTATCTTTTTTAGGTTGGTTGGGAATAGTATTTATTTTTATTTGCCTTGTTTTAGTTACGCTATCGACCTTAAATAAAGCATCAGTTTCAAACCCAAGATAATTAAATAGTTTGTGTGTAAATAGTATTTATCCTCCACAGATATATTTATAAAATTGATTTTATTCACCTTATCATTAGATTTTTCATCGTAAATAGTCACTCTGAAATCAATCACCTATTTTTCTTAAAAAAATATTGATATTAGTCAAAAAATTAATGTTGTCAGTTGTTATTGATCAATAATTTTGACAATATTACCAAGCACAACAATAGAAATAATATGAATTATTTAACCTATAAAGATGATAAGGAAAAAACATGAAAAAAATATTCACCACAAGCTTACTGTTTTTGTTTTTAGCGGGTACTGCTAATGCAGAAACCTCTTTAGAAGATATAGAAAAACTGCCTCGAGAAGAAATTATTAAACTTGCTAATGAAAAAAATGATGCTAAAGCACAATACTCTTTAGCACAAGATTATCAAGACGGTATAAATGTTGAAAAAGATCAAGCTAAAGCGAGAGAATTATACGAAAAATCAGCGGCACAAGGTTATGCACCGGCACAGTCTAATTTAGGTGTTTTTTATGAAAATGGTATTGCTGGTGAACAAAGTTATGAAAAAGCTAAACAGTTATACGAAAAGTCAGCAGCGCAAAATGATCAGCATGGTCAATACAATTTAGCAACTTTGTATCAAAATGGTCGTGGTGTATCGCAAAATTTTGCAAAAGCCCGAGAGCTTTTTGAAAAATCTGCAGAACAAGGTTTTGTTAATGCACAATATCAATATGGTCAAATGTATTTGTTAGGCGAAGGTGTCAAAAAAGATTACGATAAAGCAAGAGTTTGGATGGAAAAAGCTGCTCAGCAAGGAAAACCAGAAGCACAATTTAACTTAGGTGTGATGTATCAAAACGGTATGGGTGGTTTACCAAAAGATGATGACAAAGCATCAGAATGGTTTGAAAAAGCTTGTGAAAATGGTGTTGATCATCCAATTTGTAAATAATTAACAAAATTTAACTCACTACAAAGGAGGCTGTCGCCTCCTAAATAATTACGACAAACCTACTCTTGTTTTGATATTTTGCGGTTATCGTCCAGTTTAAGCATAAATGTGATTTAAAAAACTTAATTAAAATTCATTGGTAATCATTATTTATATTGCTAGAATAAAATGTAAATACGATAATCTAAATAATATAACTATCTCGTAGTTAAGGAATAAGAAGTGAAAAAATTTTACACAATTATTTTATTTTTTTTATTTTTAACTAATGCAGTAAGTGCACAAGATATTAAAAATTTAAGTATTAACGATTTGTCTAAATTAGCATCAGAACAAAACGATCCTGAAGCACAATTTTATTTAGGTGTAATGTATGAACAGGGTAAAGGTGTTGAACCGGACTATGAAAAAGCTAAGCAATGGTATGAAAAAGCGGCATCGCAAGGTATTGTTGAGGCTCAATTCAATTTAGGACAAATTTACTATACTGGTATGGGAAGTGCTCCAGATTATGTTCAAGCTAAAAACTGGTTTGAGCAAGCCGCATCACAAGGTGATGTTGATGCGCAATTTAATTTAGGCATGATGTACGAGAATGGTAGAGGTGTTGAACAAGATTTTACTCAAGCAAAAACATGGTACGAAAAAGCAGCTACACAAGGTTTTGTCGATGCTCAATTCAATTTAGGCATTATGTATGACACAGGCGAAGGAATAGAACAAAATTATACCAAAGCAAAAGAGTGGTTTGAAAAGGCAGCACTTCAAGGTGATGCTGAAGCACAAACTAATTTAGCGTGGATATATTATGAAGGCAAAGGCGTTGAAAAAGATTTGAAATTGGCGAAAGAATGGTTTGAAAGGGCCGCAGCTCAAGATCAACCCGAAGCACAGTATAATTTAGGTATCATGTATGAAGATGGAAATGCGGTAAAAAGAGATCCAGAACAAGCGCAAAATTGGTACAAAAAAGCATGTGAAAATGGACTTGATAGCGAAATTTGTAAATAAGCTATCAATCCCCAAAGCATTTGGTCTAAAGTAAATCTATTTTAATTGCAAAATCAATTACACGGTTTTGTCATCAAATCCATGTTTAATAAAATCTTTCCTGATGTATAAATACATCTTTAGATTCCTAATTTTCTCTATATCGTTTATGCTTATCATAATAAAACAATTTAAGCTGTCCGGTATAAAATTGTTTTCTGAGGTAATAATAATCAAGGAACAAATTAAGAAATGAAGAAATATCTACTAATATTATTACTCATGTCAATAAATTTGGTTCATGCCAATGATCAAGAAAATTTAAAATTAGATGAGTTGTTACAATTAGCTTATGAACAACAAGTTCCAAGTGCACAATATGAATTAGCGGTTCGATATCAGGAAGGCAATGGTGTTGAAAAAAATTATCTAAAAGCGAAAGAATTATTTGAAAAGCTAACTTCGCAAACTGACAATGATGCTAAATTTAGAGTTGGAATTTTGTATTTTATCGGTGATGAAGGATTAGAAAAAAATTACGCCAAAGCTAAAGAATGGTTTGAAAAAGCAGCCGCTGAAGGTGATAGTAGTGCGCAATTTTATTTGGGTATTTTATATCAAAATGGATATGGTGTAATAAAAGATTATAGATTAGCGAGAAAGTGGTTTGCCAGTGCTGCTAATAAAGGTCACAGTGATGCTCAAGCTAATTTAGGGCAGTTTGCACTTTATGGTATAGGGCAGATGCAATATATTGATGGTGCCAAATATTGGCTTAATATTGCCGCTCAGCAAAATCATCCCAAAGCCCAATACTACTTAGGCATAATAAATTATGCAAAAGCACAAGAAGATGCACAATATTATCTTGACGCTAAAAATTGGTTCGAAAAATCTGCTAAGCAAGGCTATGCTTATGCTCAATATAAATTAGGGCAACTGTATTTACGTGGTGAAGGGGTAAAGCAAGACGAAGATTTGGCTAATCAGTGGTTTGAGGCTGCACGTCAACAAGGATTATCTCAGACAGATTTTAACAAAATAGATAACAATGAAGATGTTGATGATCTTAGTCAGGATTATATTAAAGTTCAACAGTGGTATGAAAAAAGATCATTGCAAGGCGATATCAATGCAATGGTATCTTTAGCTTTTAGTTATACCAATCAAGAGCCATACGGTATTGATGTCAATTTTTCTAAAGCTAAACAATGGTTCGAAAAAGCCGCAGAACAGGGCGATCTCGATGGTGAATACGAAACAGGTATCTACTATTACTATGGTATTGGTTCTGAACAAGATTATGTACAAGCTAAGCAATGGTTGGAAAAATCAGCTAAACGAAATGATAAATTGTCGCAATACTTTTTAGCTATGCTGTATAAAAATGGCAATGGTGTAAAACAAGATTTTGTCAAAGCTAAAGAGTTGTTTGAGAAAAGTGCAGCACTTCCTGACTCAAGACCGCAAGAGCAATTAGGATTACTTTATTTAAATGGCGATGGGGTAAAACAAGATTATGTGAAAGCCAAAGAGTATTTTGAAAAAGCGGCAACAAAAGTTAGTGATCTTGCTGAATTTAATTTAGGTCTAATGTATCAAAATGGTAAAGGTGTTAAACAAGACTACGTTAAAGCTAATGAATGGTTCGAAAAAGCAGCTTCACGAGGCAACTCTAATTATCAGTTTTATCTAGGTGAAATATATAAAAAGGGACAAGGTACTGAGATTAATTTCACTAAAGCTCAACAATGGTATGAAAAAGCCGCTTTACAAGGTAATGTGAATGCACAATATGCTTTGGGCAAATTTTATCAATATGGTTATGGTGTTACGCAAGATATTATTAAAGCTAAGCAGTGGTATGAACAAGCGGCGCAGCAAGGGCATGATGATGCGCAGGTGCAATTAGCAAGTTTGTACTTAACAGCGAATGATGACGATCAAGATTATGTAAAAGCTAGACAGTGGTTTGAAAGAGCTGCCTTAAAAAATAACATGGATGCACAACTAGCATTGGCTAATTTGTATGAAACAGGGCAAGGCGTTGCCCCCAATCCTGCTAAAGCCAAAGAGTGGCGAAAAAAAGCAACAAATAAATCTGAAAGTGTAGATGATGTATCAAAAGTAACAACGCTATTATCTCATGAAGCTAAAATGTTAGCCTTGAATGAACAGTTAGCGTTACAAGGTGATGTAACCGCTCAGTTACAGTTAGCATTATTATATTCAAAGAATAATAATGGAATACAACAGAATAATAAGAAAGCTAAAGAGTGGTTTGAAAAGGCGGCGCTTCAAGGTAATGCTGATGCTCAATATAATATTGGAAAATTTTATCTTGAAGGTATTGGTGTTGAGCAAAATTCGACCGTTGCTAAAGCGTGGTTTGAAAAAGCTGCGTTACAAGATAATAGCCGTGCTCAACTGGCGTTAGGACTGATTTATGCCAAAGGTAAGGGGATCGAACAAGATTACACAGCAGCAAAACACTGGTTTGAAAAGGCAGCAGCACAAAATGATGCGAACGCAGCATTTAACTTAGGCTTATTATATGACAAAGGCTATGGTGTTGAACAAGATTATACTAAAGCCAAACAGTGGTACCAAAATTCCGCATTGATGGGGAGTGATGAAGCACAATTTTATCTAGGTGAAATGTATCGAATGGGGCATGGCGTCCCTTTAAAAAACTATACTGAAGCTAATTATTGGTACTGGAAATCCGCTGACCAAGGTAATGTTAAAGCATCATATATGGTGGCTTATTTCGATTTTTATGGTCTAGATAGTACCGAGTTTAATGGATATTCATTAGATTATTTTCTAAATGCGGCTTATCAAAATCAACCCCGCGCGAACAGCGCCTTGGGGCAAATTTACTATTATGGCGTTGATGATAAGAGTGGCTATAATAATTATGTTATCAAGCCAGATTTTACTAAAGCAAAACAATTTTTTGAACAGAGTGCAGCACAAGGTTTTGCGCATTCCCAGTATTATTTAGGGATAATGTATTTACATGGCTTAGGTGTCAAAAAAGATCCTAAATTAGCTAAGCAATGGTTGCAAAACGCTTGTGCAAATGGTTTTCAACATCAAATTTGCCAATAATCAAATAGAAGATGTGTATATTCAATGAAAAATAGTATTTGAATAAAATAACCTGTTAGCGCATTTATCTAAATAAGTGTTTAATTAAAGATAGTTGAAGCCACTATTGTTATGACCTAACAACTGGGATTTCAAGTAATGGAGTTTAGAACTAAAAGATGAATAAAAATGTAAACGCTTTACTTTTACTTTTATTATCAGTGAGTACAGTCAACGCTAATGAATTAAAAAAATTAACTAATGATGAACTTTTGCAAATGACAGCTGAAAGTTTACCAGAAAAGCCGCAATATGATTTTGGTATTCAATATCAATACGTTGATGGTAATGAGATACAAGATCGTATTAAATTAAAACAATGGCTTGACGCTGCTGCTTTACAAGGTGATGCTAGTGCAGAATTTGATTTAGCCACATTGTATCAAAATAGTATTGGTATTGATCACAATAGTCACTTAGCTAAGCAATGGTATGAAACATCAGCACAACAAGGAAATGCTGATGCTCAATATGCTTTAGGCTGTTATTATTTTTATGGGTATGCTGGTGAACAAGATTACGCTAAAGCAAAAATGTGGTATGAAAAAGCAGCGCTACAAGGTGATGTACGTGCACAATTGCAATTAGGTTTATTGTTTTCAAATGGGTATGGTGTTGAAAAAGATTATCAGCAAGCAAAAAGTTGGTTTGAAAAATCAGCGGCACAAAACGATAATCGCGCTAAAGTAATGTTAGGTTTGATGTATTTAAATGGTAACGGCGTTGAGAAAAATTATAATGATGCAAAATCATGGATTATAGACAGTGCCAAATTAAACATTGAAAATGACCTTGCTCTTATGTATATAAATAATGATGGTTCCCAACCAGATTATGTTCAAGCAATAAAACTATTTGAAGTTGCTGCAAAAAGTGATGTTCATGCAAAATATTACTTAGGGTTAATGTTTATTCAAGGTGTTTTTGTTGAACCAAACTATGTAAAGTCAACGCAATACTTTATTCAAGCATGTGATGACCCAGATGTTGGTGATATTCCAATTTGTTTTTGATCTCTAACCTTAAAACTGACCATAATTTGTATTAATCAAAAAAGTAATGAATTTATTTTTTAATACTAACTAGTGTGACAGCGACTTTTTATCGATTTGAAATACCAAAATAGTACCGTAAATGCAACGCCAGTTGATAAAAGATCTGCTGTTGGTGATGAGGCCCAAACCCCATCTAATCCAAAGCATAACGGTAATAGGTATAGTGTTGGTAATAAAATCAAAATTTGTCGGGAAAGACTTAATAAAATTGATATTTTTGCCATACCAATACACTGAAAAAAGCTCGTGGTAACCATTTGAAAACCGACAAAAGCAAAAGATAATGTTGTATATCGTAAAGCTATCGCCGATATGTGCACTAAATCCTCATCAGAACTAAATGCACGAACTAATACATCTGGAACAAAAAAACCTAAAATAAAGCCAATACTAGTAATGACTGTTGCAACTTTGACCCCATAGAAAAAAGTGGCTTTAACTCGTAGATAGTCTTTCGAACCATAGTTATAGCCAATAATTGGCTGCATTCCTTGATTGATACCAATAACAATCATAATAATCAATGTAATTAATCGATTAGCATTGGAATAACCTGCAATCGCATCATCACTTGAAACGTTTGACAAAGGAGCATAATGGGTAAGTTGCCAATTAATAAACACAACCACAATAGAAGCGGCGACTTGCATCGCAAAAGGTGACATACCAATTGATAAAATTGATTTAATATATATCAAATTAAATCTAAAGTTACATCGATACAGTTTAATATTGCTATTTTTACTGATAAAGTGCTGCATCACAAATAAAAAGCTAATAAACATCGATAAAGTAGTTGCAAAAGCTGCGCCACGCATCCCCCAACCAAAGCCAATGATAAAAATAGGTGCTAAAATGATGTTGGCAATGACACTAATAAACATGGTGACCATTGCTTTAAATGGGTAACCGCTTGCCCGCATCATATTGTTATAGTTAAATGTTAATGTAATAAATATGCTGCCGGGCAAGTATACTTGCAAAAACTCTTTAGCATATTGATGATTGGTTGGGCTGGAGCCGACAAAATGTAAAACGGGATCAACGAAGTAGAGTAGTGATGCTAAAGTTATACCACTTAAAACAGCGGTTAACATAAACGATGTTCCAGCAATTTTTTCGGCTTTATCCGTTTCTCCACGACCTAAAAAAATTGATATGCGGCTCGCTGACCCAATACCTACAAGCATACCGATACCTGCTGTCAGGTTCATTACAGGTAAAATAATACCAGCCCCACTCAGTGCCTCACGACCAATCCAATGACCGATAAATATACCATCAATAATGTTATACAGTGTATTGACAATAGTACCAATTACTGCCGGTAAAGCATACTGCCAAAACAACCAACTAATTTTTTTATTTCTGAAATCGTTGTAAACATCTTGAGAGTGAGTCATCGATTTTATTTTCCCACAGTTAAATGTTGTAAAAAATATTAAAAAAAGCGCGACATTTGAGTATGAAATAATTTAAATTGCATGACTAACAGGGCATTAAAAACGTAATGACTGATCTCAATACCAACTAATTTAAATTTATTTAGTTTAACACGTTATAACAAACGTTTAATAATTCTATCAACACGAATGCGACTTAAGCGTTTAATCAATTTATGTACCTGTTTTGGGTAAAATTGACTAGCTTGAATTTGTTGGAAATGAGTAACCAATGTCGTTTTTTGACGAATGGTATCGAGTTCCTGCTTAATTTGTTTTTGTAACTCTTGTTTAGGATCATGAACTAAAATGCCATTTTCCAGATCTAAACGCCAAGCACGAGGATTAAGATTATTACCTGTAATAAGCATCCATTGATTGTCTACCCAAACACCTTTAAGGTGATAAGTTTGATCTTCATCTTTCCACAAACGAATAATTAATTGTTGTTTATCGATATAAGGTTGTAAGCGTTCAATAAAGTTTCTTAAATTGATTTCATATAAATAAGGTAATCCACCCGAAATATTAAAAGGTTTATCTGGTGGAATATAGAAATCATTTGCTTCTTTATCGCCAATAATAATTTCGACTTGTCTACCCTTTCTAAGTAATCGAATAATATCGCGAACCAAAATATTGGGTAAATTAAAATAAGGGGTACAAAATATAACGTTATGTTGTGTTGTATTAATTAAATGATGAATAATTTTATTTAAACTATTATTGCGCCCAAGTCCTGCAATAGGCGAGACGGTTAATTCATTGTTACTTGCATCGCCCTTATATTGATAATTTGCTTCACTAAGGTGTTGGCGTAATGTTTTTATTTCAACTTTAATTTGTTTACGGGTTTTATGTTGTTCCCCATCTAAACGCTGCAATCCATCAAAAGGTAAAAAATTATCATTGACATATTTTATCATGCAATCAGCTAACGTTTTATTGGTGATAAGATGATATCTGTCATAACGATATTTATTAAATTTATGTAAATAAACATTATTGATGCTTGCACCACTGTATATGACTGTATCATCAATAATTAATCCTTTAAGATGCAACACACCAAGCACTTCTCGTCGATTAATTGGCACACCATAAACCGGAATGTCAATATCGGGATGTTGCTGTTTCATCTGATTATAATAACGCGCATTGGTTTGATTTTTGTCTTCACCAAACCGTCCGCGTTGTGCTCGATGCCAGTCGACAAAAATTTTAATGTCTAAATTTGGTTTTTGTTTTTTTGCTTGATAAAGTGCATTTAAAATTTCTTGTCCTGCTTCATCCTGCTCTAAATATAACGCTATTATGTAAATTCGGTGTTGTGCTTTGTGAATACTTTCGAGCAAAGCAATTCGATATGCATTTGGATCAAATAAAATGCGGTATTGACTAGCATCTTGAGGCATTTTTGCTAAATCATCAAGATGCTTTTGATGGTTATATCTAATAAAAGGTATTCTCATTATTTAAATATCATTATAACTGGACTATGTAGTAGCATAGCATAAAATACACCAGAAAATAATACTCCTTTTTACTTTACATTAGGGCATAAATCAAGTTTGTGACAAGCTTCGATTAATGACTAATCAACTTTATTGTTAAGCTTGTTCATCGACCCATGATTCAATAAGCTTATAAGTCAATGCTAGCACAACTGGACCGATAAACAATCCCATAATACCAAAGGCGAGTATTCCTCCAATAACACCAAACAAAATAAGTAAAAACGGTAAATCGGCGCCTTTTTTTATTAAATATGCGCGCATTACACTATCAAGTGTTGTTAAAATAATCGCGACAAAAATTAACACAATTGCCGAAATGGTATTACCATCCCAAAATTGCCAGATAATGCAGCCTATCATGACAATAACCGGACCGATTTGCGCCACACAGCAGATAAATAAAATGAGCGTCAAAATGCCAGGGAAGGGCATGTTAGTAAGCACAAAACTGATGCCACCAATTAGTGCCAATGTGATAGCTGTGACTACAACACCTAAAGCCACAGCTCTTATTGCTTGACCAGCTAAAGTAACGGTTGTTTTACCATACTGTTTTGATAAACGATTAGCAAAAACATAGACGTATTTTGTAATACTTTCACCTTTAAGAAATAATAATAAACTAAAGATGATCATTACACCGGCATGGAAGATGAATATACTGATATTGGTGGCTTGTTCTAAAAGCCATCCAACTAAAATACCGATATACGGCTGGATATCGGAGATCAGCTCCGATCCATCTGTTTGAATGATTTCTAACCATTTTTGGTGTAATTCATTTCCAAACATAGGTAGGCTACTTAACCAATCTAATGTCGGCAATTCACGATGAGGTAGTGTTCTGGCCCATTCAATTAAATAATGACCATTTTGTGCAACACTACTAATAATTAATATAAATGGTATAATACAAACGAAAGCCAAAATTAGTGCCATGACTAACAGTGATAACCAGCGTTTATTAAATAGTTTTTGTTGGATTTTTATCATTAATGGCCAAGTGGCAATTACCACCATGACCGCCCAAAAAAAACCAAACAAAAAAGGTTCAACTACACGATAAGTAATAATGATTAGTAATCCTATTATTAATAGGTTTAAAATCAATTTCAGTAAATCGTACGTATTTTTTTCAGCTGGCATTTTTGTACCGTATTATTTAGTCTAGAAAATGTTATTATACGCAATAAGATTCAAAAAGCATATGTTGTGTGTTAACCATTATACTTTTTTCGGAGGTGTAAAAATGAAAAAAATAATGTTATTAATGATGATGAGTGTTGCATTAGCTGCATGTTCTACATCACCAAAATCATCTAAAGTTGTACAGAATGCAAATGATACAGCACCTTTCCCAGAAGCCATGCCTGGCTATACTCGCTATGCTATTCATCTTCCTGCATTAAAAGATGAAAATAGTGCCCGTGTCGAAGTGTTAGTTGGTAAAGATATGAATGTTGATTGTAATGCGCATAGCCTTAGCGGGACTATTAAACAACAAGAATTAAAAGGTTGGGGATATTCGTATTATGTTGTTGATAAAGCTAAAGATGGCATATCAACACTCATGGCTTGCCCAGAAAGTGCTAATAAAAATCAATTTGTAACTATCGGTAACAATATCGGAACGGTAAATTATAATAGTCGCTTACCAATTGTTTTTTATGTACCAAATGATTTAACCGTTAAATATCGTGTCTGGCAAGCAGACGCCAAAATTTTGCAAGCGACTGCCGAATAAAACAGCTAAATTAATTGTCAATTTATTATAAACAGTGGGTTGAGCGGTCAAAATATCGTCACTCAACCCCGAAACTTAGGATATTTGATATTTTAAGTAGACATCTCAAAAAAAAAAGGTATTTTATCCCTCGTAATGCAAGGTTAGCTCTACTCGTTCATTAAATTTATTAATGACTTGTGATTGCCTGATTACCTCGGTTTCGCCATACTTTTTAATGAAGTTATTGGTAAAATTTGGGGGTCCATTGAGTTTATCCAATGGGCTTGTGTCTAACATGTAATATCCCTAAACTAGAGGAGAAGTGGTGAGCATGTTTACTCAACGTAAAACAATTCTTTCAATCGTAGCTGGTGTTTCACTAGCGTTATCTCAATCAGCAATAGCTAAAGATCGAGTCGTCCATTTTTATAATTGGGCAGGACAAATCGGTTCACAAACTATCAGTGATTTTGAAAAATCAACAGGTATAAAACTGGTTTATGATGTTTATGATTCAAACGAAGCATTAGAAGGAAAACTCATGGCTGGGCATTCAGGTTTTGATGTCGTATCGCCTTCTGATAGCTTTTTAGCTAGACAAATTAAATCTGGAATTTATTTACCGTTAGATAAAAGTAAATTACCAAATTGGAAAAATCTAGATCCTAATTTAATGAAATTGATGGCTAACCATGATCCTGATAATACCTATGCCATTCCTTATGTATGGATGACAACGGGTATTGGTTATAACATCGATAAGGTGAAAGAACGTTTAGGCGATAATGCACCTGTAGATAGCTGGGACTTAGTATTTAAACCAGAAAATATGGAAAAGCTTAAAGATTGTGGTGTGGCATTTTTAGATGCACCGACCGAAATCTTTGCTAGTGCTCTTCAATATTTAGGTAAAGATCCAAATAGTACAGATGCAAAAGATTACACTGGCGCTGCTTACGAGTTGTTAGAAAAAGTGAGACCAAATATTCGTTATTTCCATTCCTCACAATATATTACAGATCTTGCTAACGGCGATATCTGCGTTATTTTAGGTTGGTCAGGCGATATTTTACAATCCCGAGATAGAGCAAACGAAGCGAAAAACGGCGTACATATTGGTTATCAAATTCCAAAAGAAGGGGCATTAGTCTTCTTTGATACTTTTGCTATTCCAAAAGATTCAGAAAATGTAGAAGAAGCACATGAGTTCTTAAACTTTGTCATGAAACCAGAAATTGCAGCGCAAGTAACCAACGATGTTAACTTTGCGAGTGCTAATAAAGCGGCTAATGATGAGTTTGTTAAACCAGAAGTGAAAAACGATCCAGCGGTTTATCCAAAACCAGAAGTAATGGAAAAATTATTCACTTTAAAAGTAAAAGAACCTAAACTTGAACGTGTTATTACCCGCACGTGGACAAAACTAAAAACTGGTAAATAACCGATATTCTTGGTACTACACTATTTACTAGTCTGATATAGACGGAGAGGTTAATTTGATCTTTCCGTCTCGTTTTTTATGGCTTGTTGTTATGAGGAAAAAAGAGTGAACAATAAAACAACAAATCAGGTACAGCCTAAAAAAAAGATGATAACTCCATTACTGGAGATCAAAAATTTAACTAAAGTTTTTAATGATGATTATTATGCGGTTGATGATGTCAACCTGACCATTTATACCGGTGAGATATTTGCCTTGTTAGGGGCATCGGGTAGCGGAAAATCAACATTATTGCGTATGCTTGCTGGTTTTGAACAACCTACCTCCGGACAAATTATTTTAGATGGTAAGGATCTATCGCAAGTTCCTCCTTACAATCGCCCGATCAATATGATGTTTCAATCGTATGCTTTATTTCCTCACATGACGGTTGAGCAAAATATTGCTTTTGGCTTAAAACAAGACAAATTAAATGCGCACGAAATCAAACAACGCGTTGAAGAGATGTTAGCGCTTGTTCATATGGAACAATTTGGTAAACGTAAACCCCATCAGCTATCAGGTGGTCAAAGACAACGTGTAGCCTTGGCTCGTAGTCTAGCGAAAAGACCAAAATTATTATTACTTGATGAACCAATGGGTGCCTTGGATAAACAACTTCGTGACCGTATGCAACTTGAAGTAGTTAGCATTTTAGAACAAGTAGGTGCAACTTGTGTCATGGTTACGCACGATCAAGAAGAAGCAATGACGATGGCAGGACGAATTGCCATTATGAATAAAGGTCAATTTGTACAAATCGGTGAACCAGAAGAGATTTACGAACATCCAAACAGCCGTTACAGTGCTGAGTTTATTGGATCAGTCAATATTTTTGATGGTATTTTGCAAGAAACATTAGAAGATGGTTTGATTCTTAACTGCCCAATGATCAAACACCCATTAAAAGTTGATTATGATTCACCAGCGGTTGAAGGTGTTCCTATTCAAGTTGCACTACGTCCAGAAAAAATTAAATTATGTGACGAAATTCCAGAACAAGGTTACAACGTAGCGAGTGGTGAGGTTGTTGAAATTGCCTATCTTGGTGATTTATCAATTTATCATGTCAAATTACCAAGTGGGCAAATTATTATTGCGCAGTTACAAAACGAACATCGTTATCGTAAAGGTATGCCAACATGGGGCGACATTGTCAATCTTAGTTGGGATATTGATAGTTGTGTTGTGCTTACCGAATAGACAAAAGAGGATATCATGATGCGATCCATTTTATTGGGTTTATTGTTAAATGCATTTGTATTACTCAATGTTTATTGGCGTTTTGTCTCAACAGATTCATTTGACAATCTATTTTTAGATGCGCTTTTCACTGCAATGACATTCAGTTTTTTATTGTCATGCTTAGGATTATATTTAGCCTATTATAAGCCATCTAAATTTGCTTATCGTTTGATTATTGCCGGCAGTATTTTATTTATTCCTGCTGGTTTGGTCGCAATCTATTTTGCTTATAAAAAGATGCGCCAACAACGCAATGACTCAGATTTAATGACTTTATATGGTCGACTAGCAGTGATTAGTATCCCTTATTTATGGATGTTATTACTGTTTTTATTACCATTTTTAATTGTATTTCGAATTAGTTTTTCTGAAATGGCTTCAGCGGTGCCACCTTATACTGACTTATTCAGTTATGATGATGGTTTACTCAATATTGCTTTAAATTTTGGTAATTACTTAAATTTACTGAGCGATACCATTTACATTGATTCTTATTTGCAATCATTGAAAGTAGCGGCTATTTCAACGATTTTATGTATCTTAATTGGCTATCCATTAGCTTGGGCTATTTCACAATGTAAACCCTCAACCCGAAATATCTTATTATTATTAATTATCTTACCATCATGGACATCGTTCCTCATTCGAGTATATGCTTGGATAGGTATTTTAAATCCTAATGGACTACTTAATAATTTCTTAATGTGGTTAGGTGTTATTGACCAACCACTTATTATAATGAAGACCTATTTTGCGGTTTATATTGGTATTGTTTATTCTTATTTACCTTTTGTGGTACTGCCAATTTATACCTCATTAAGTAAAGTGGACTCTACTTTGATCGAGGCTGCATTAGATTTAGGATGTAAACCAATTAAAACCTTTTTTAAAATTATTGTGCCATTAACTAAAAATGGTGTAATTGCTGGTGGTATGTTGGTCTTTATTCCGGCTGTTGGGGAGTATGTGATTCCTGAACTATTAGGTCCATCTGAAGGCATTATGATAGGTACACAACTTTGGACTGAATTCTTTAATAACCATGACTGGCCGGCAGCATCTGCAGTGGCTTCGGTAATGTTGTTGATATTAATTATACCTATTTACTACTTTAATAAATTCCAAAATCGACAATTGGGAGGTAAATAGATGAATAATTTACCTGTTATTATGCGATCCGCTGTGATTATTTTTATTGCTTCATTCTTAGGCGCTTTATTGTTAACCGTTTTGATCTCGTCATCAGGATTAGAATTAATTGGCAATAGTCACCTATATATTGGTTGTTTGATTTTCAGTGTGATTGTTACCTTGATTATCACTTTAGCGTTGATATGTCGCAGTTTAAAAGCGCTGATTTTATTGGTGGTATTTTCTTTTTTGTATATCCCAATGATTATTCTAATTGTCTATTCGTTTAATAGCTCTCGTCTAGTGACCGTTTGGGCTGATTTTTCGACTAAATGGTATGTTGAACTAGTGCATAACGAAACCCTACTTAAAGCGGTGGGATTAAGTTTATCTATTGCGGCAGGAGCAGCAACGCTTGCAATTGTTCTTGGTACGTTAGCATCGTATGCAATTATCCGCTTTAGACGATTTAAAGGCTCTAATCTTTTTTCATTTATGACTACTGCACCATTAGTCATGCCTGACGTTATTACTGGTTTGGCGTTATTACTATTATTTGTTGGAATGGGACAAGTATTAGGTTGGCCAAAAGATCGAGGGGCAATAACTATTTGGATGGCACATGCAACTTTCTGTACTGCTTATGTCACCGTTGTTATTAGTGCAAGGTTACGCGAGCTTGATAAGTCAATTGAAGAGGCAGCGTTAGATTTAGGTGCCAATCCTTTAAAAGTATTTTTCATTATTACGTTACCAATGATTGCACCGGCTTTAGTTTCAGGCTGGTTATTGGCGTTTACGCTATCCCTTGATGATGTGGTTATTGCTAACTTTGTTACTGGTCCTGGCGCAATGACATTGCCAAAATTAATCTTTTCGAAAGTAAGATTAGGTGTCGATCCTCAGGTCAACGCATTGGCAACAATTATCTTATTAATAGTAGGAATAATTGGATTTATCTCATGGTTATGGATGCGTAAAGCTGAACGACGCAAAATGCGTGAAATGCGTGGACATTAGATAATATTGATGCTTAATGGGCTTTTAGGCATTGCCTAATGTTATTTTTGAGTGTTACGATACAGGCGCTAAATTCAGGTTATATTCTGTTTTAGCGCTTATACTACAAGTTTAGTATCGATTTTGTCACGTTAATAAAAATATGTTATGAATCATTGATAATGATAGTTCTTCAACTCCCACAATTTCAAAATAATATCTTCATTCGCATTTGCTGATTTTATTCTCATCCTTCATAAGTGATTGTTAAAAAGATTTAACCGAAACTATTTGGCGCTTGAATTGCTGTTGGGCAAATCTGTAATTGTGCCGTATAAGTGCTGATTGGTTCAATGCATTGCGCAACATAAATTATTATGCTGATTTTGAAATGTAAAAGGATGTTACTCTGCGTGACAGTGCTAGCCTTTGTTATCTTTGTGTAGTTTGTTAACTTGAATAGATAGAATTATGTGACGTTAAGCTAACTTTATCATTGGGTTTATAAACGCCTTTAGCATTTAGGTCTATTTTATTAATGTATAACAATAGGTATCGATACTGAACAATTTTATTAACATTGTTACCCTAAATGACTCTGAGCGATAAGTTAAATAACAGTGGTTAGCGCTCAATGCAATTAGCTTTAAACGTGTTTTTTAATTGATATAGTACTTTCGATACAATTGCTTGAGGCTAACTTAATAAATTTTCGTGTTTTTTTATTTATTTTGTATTATAGTATTTGCCGTCAATTTAGTGACAAAGTTCTCAGGGCGGGGCGTAATTCCCCACCGGTGGTATAGCCCACGAGCGCTTAATATTTATCCTATTGATATATTTAATATTGATAAACATTAAGGACAAGCAGATTTGGTGTAATTCCAAAGCCGACAGTTATAGTCTGGATGAAAGAGAGTAGCTTATCTTTTCTTAATTTGCTATTAGCAAAATCATTATGGTCAAGCACTTGCCCTGATTCTGGTATTTAATTTATTTATACTTATAGTTTTACTTAATGATATCTACTTAGTTGTTCTTTTTTTATCTATCGATATCAGATTCATTTTGTATTGCTTTGGGATAAATATAATTATTTTATAAAAGGATAGGTATTTACCATGAATCAGTTTAATTTAAATGAATTTGGAACATCTGTTGAACGAGTAGAACGTGCAATTAATTCCATCAAAGCCGGTCAAGGTGTTTTAGTTTTAGATGATGAAGACCGCGAAAACGAAGGCGATATTGTTTGGTCAGCCGAAACAATTACAACACCACAAATGGCACTGACTATTCGTCATGGCAGTGGCATTGTCTGTTTATGTATGCCAAAAGCTTATTGTGACAAATTACAATTACCTATGATGGTTGCGAATAATACTAGCAAAAATCATACCGCATTTACGATATCAATTGAAGCAGCTCAAGGCGTAACAACAGGCGTTTCAGCCGCAGATCGCGTAACCACTATTAAAGCGGCCGTTGCTGATCATGCTAAACCGTGTGATTTAAATCATCCAGGACATGTTTTTCCATTAGTTGCACAAGAAGGTGGGGTTTTAACACGTCGTGGCCATACTGAAGCGTCGGTTGATTTAGTGACTTTGGCCGGTTTCAAACCCGCTGCGGTTATTTGTGAAATCACCAATGATGATGGCTCAATGGCAAGAGCTCCGCAAATAGTTGAATTTGCCAAACAGCATAATTTACCAGTGGTTACTATCGAAGATATTGTAGAATATCGTAAAGCTAGATAATTAGATTTTATTATGCCGACTTTGTCGGCGTAGATAATTATTTGATAATGTTATTAAAAATATTCACTATTTTTATATGATGTGATCATTGATGTTATATCAATTAGATGAATAAAATAAGTTATTACTATTTCAATTTTAACTGGCTTACTCTATGTTACGTTTAATTTTGGTCTATTTTGTGGTTATTTTTATGTTGACTGGTTGTCAAACAGGTCGTCAAAAATCAATGAATGTTATTGTGGCGAATGCTAAAACCGAAGTTGTTCATTCCAAATCAATTGGCGATTATAAAATAACTATCTATACACCAAATAAACCAACACCCAAAGATGGTTGGCCAGTTATTTACTTACTTGATGGCGACAGCTATTTTTTAACTGCTTACAATATGATGACCAATCAAGCTTGCGATCGTTGTGTGATTAAGGAAGGAATGATTGTCGCAATTGATTATTCGGGTGAATCTCGACGCGGATTGGATTATTTACCTAAACCTGAAAAGCTAGTTGCCGAAATTTTGCCTAATCATCAAATCAATTTACCTGTAAGTTATGGTGGAGCAGATGATTTTTATGATTTTCTAACAAAAGAGCTTAAACCTGAAATAGAAAAACGTTTTCCTATTAATCCTAACAAACAAGCGATTTTTGGTCATTCATATGGGGGATTATTTAATCTTTATGCTTTTTTAGCAAAACCGATAGCTTTTGATACTTATATTATTTCTAGCCCATCGATGTGGTTTAGTGGTGGATATATGTTTGACTTATTGTCTAAACATCTAGCCAACGATAAGCGCCCAACTTTGGGTAAACCAGTTAATTTATGGCTTTCTGTCGGTGGAGCCGAGCAATCATTACTTGCTGCTGAGTTGAGTTTACCTGAAGCGGAACAAAAAATATTATTACAGCATCGTCAAAATCGAAAAATGGTTGATTCTTCAACGCGACTATTTGAAAAATTAAAACAAGCTAATATTACGAATCTACAATTGAATTATACTATTTATCCTAATCAGTCTCATAAAACGGTGGCTATTTTTGCACTGCAAGAGGGGATGCAAGTAAATTTTAATGCCAATTAAAAATATTGAATTATCGCCGATTAATTTATAAATTTTTTTGCTTTAAATACAATCAAATAGACTTTCTTTGTGTAAATTCGGTTTACATTATTTACAGTTAATTAATAATGATAACTATTATTAATTAACTCTCCCATTTTTTTAGGAAATAAAATACATGATTTTAAAACGTAAATCGACTTATCTATTGACGGTTTTAATTAGCTTTGTTTGTCATAATGTCTACGCAGACAATACCCCGTCATCAACCAACAAAAATAATGATAGTGATGATGTAATGGTTGTTACAGCAGCAGAACAAACTAGGCAAGCACTAGGTGTTTCGGTTATTACCGAAAAAGATATCAGTAAAATGCCTCCCAAAAATGATCTCTCTGAAATTATTCGTACCATGCCTGGTGTTAACTTGACTGGTAACTCAACCAGTGGTCAACGTGGTAATAATCGTCAAATTGATATTCGTGGCATGGGACCAGAAAACACCCTTATTTTAGTGGATGGTAAACCGGTAAAAAGTCGTATGTCAGTTCGTTATGGATGGCGAGGAGAGCGTGATACACGTGGTGATACTAACTGGGTACCTGCTGATATTGTTCAGCGGATTGATGTTATTCGTGGACCAGCTGCTGCACGTTATGGTGATGGAGCTGCTGGTGGGGTGATTAATATTATTACTAAACAGCCAACTAATGAATGGCATGGCGCGTTAAACAGCTATATCAATTTACCATCTCATAGCGAAGAGGGAGCAACCAAACGAACCGACTTTGTATTAACTGGTGGTTTAACCGATAATTTAAGCATGCGTTTATATGGGAATATTAATAAAACCGAGGCTGATGATTGGGATATCAATCAAAAACATCAGATTAATCCTAATTCTACTAGTGCAGGGCGTGAAGGGGTACGCAATAAAGATCTAAATGGATTACTACGTTGGGATATTAGCAAACAGCAATCATTGGAATTTGAAGCTGGTGTGAGTCGTCAAGGTAATATTTATGCGGGTGATACGCAAAATAATAACCCAAATCCATTAGTTAGTCGTTTTTACAATGATGAAACGAATAGAATGTATCGGCAAAATTATGCATTAACCCATCGAGGCTATTGGGATAATGGTGTCAATACCATATCTTATGTACAAGTAGAAAAAACACGCAACAGTCGTTTAAATGAAGGTTTGGCTGGTGGTACAGAAGGTCGATTTGATAATGGCGATTTTTCAACGATCAAATATGACAATATTACCTTACATAATGAAACCAATTTACCGTTGACTATTGTTGTGCCGCAAACCATTACCATTGGAGCTGAATATAATCATCAAAAAATGAAAGATCCTACTTCAAATACTCAATCCACAGAAGAAGGCGGCAGTGTACCATGGATTAAAGATAAAAATCGAAGCGTGGAAAGTTCAGCTAATTTATGGGGAATGTTTGTCGAAGACAATATTGAGTTAACCCAAACAACAATGTTAACACCTGCATTACGCTATAATCATCAAAGTGACTCGGGTAGCAACTGGAGCCCAAGTTTGAATTTAGCTCAAGAATTAGGTGACTATTTTACCTTAAAATTAGGTATTGCTCGAGCTTATAAGGCTCCAAACTTGTATCAATCAAATCCTAACTATCTACTTTATAGTCGAGGACAAGGGTGTTATGGTGCTGGTGGTAGTTGTTATCTAATTGGTAATAATAATTTAAAAGCTGAAACTAGTGTAAATAAAGAGATAGGTTTAGAATTTCATAATGACGGTCTTATTGCTGGTATGACTTATTTCCGTAATGATTATCGTGATAAAATTGATTCAGGTATCAGATCAATTGGTCAAGCTGATGGTGGAAAAAACGCCTTCAAAAATTCTAATATTTTTCAATGGCAAAATGTACCTAAAGCCGTGGTTGAAGGTTTAGAGGGTAGCTTAACGGTGCCGGTTACATCAACCATTAATTGGCGTAATAATCTTACATGGATGTTACAGTCAAAAAATAAACAAACAGGGGATTATTTATCGATCATTCCAAAGTATACTCTCAATTCAGCAATTGACTGGCAAGTGACTGAACAACTCTCATTTTTAACAGCATTAACTTGGTATGGTAAACAAAAACCGAAAAAATATGACTACCTTGGGGATAAAGTAACCGATACTTCAACTCATCAACTAAGCCCTTATGCAATTTTGAATCTTAGTGGTCAGTATCAATTTAATAAAAACTTTACCCTAACTGCAGGTGTTGATAATCTCTTTAATAAACGTTTATTTAGAGAGGGTAATTCATCATCTCTAAAAAATCCAAAAAATGGCGTGATAACCGTTCGTGGTGCGGGTGCAGCAACTTATAATGAACCTGGTCGTACGTTATTTATTGGTACAAATCTTTCATTTTAAGTAAGTTTGCTTTTTTCTTCATTCGCTGTACATGATCAATTGATCAGCGATAGTTTTATTTATAATGCTTTTTTTATGCCTTGTAAAAATAGCTCGACGGTAAAAGCAAATACTTGACCGGGTTCAACAGCTTGAAATGCAGGAGCTAATTTTTTGGTTAATGTAAAACCTTGCTGAGGCAGATTTTCAATGTCATTTAGATCCGCATCATCAGCAGGGCGAAGTAATCCTCCTGCTTCAGAAGCCGCAAGTCCAATAATACAAGCGTAATAACCCAAACAAAAACTAGTTACTTGATTATCATTAAAACCAGCATCTGTTAACGCCTGACAAACATATTCAGCTCTAATATAATCGGCAAGTCCAGTACTCCAAAACTGCTGCATTAATTTGAAACTATTTGGATAGGCAAGAGCTATTTGCCGATATTGATAAGCTAAATGTCGAAGACGTTCATCCCAAGGCATACTGTTATCAATAGTTGATATTCTACGGGTTAATTCTTCAGCCATTGCCCGTTCCAGCCCTTTTTTTGATTTAAAATGATATTGTAGTGACATTGGATCACAAGCGATTTTGGCGGCAAGTTTACGCATACTAAAAGCGGAGTTGCCAACTTCCTCCATAAAATCTATCGCTGCCACTACCATTGCGTGGGCTTCAAGTCCTTTTGGCCCTGTATTTTTCATTTTATCGGAATTTTTCATAGCTAATCTCAAGATGTTATAGCAATAACATTATATCGTTATTATGATAATTCATGCAAAACTAACCTAATCATAAAAGCTTGAACTATTGAATAATAAACGATTTTAACCTTGCAATTTCTATTTCTTCGTTGTAGAATTATCCCATTATAAGCAATTTATAATAAAGTTTTTGTAAAAAAGTTTAAGTAACTATATACGTTTAAGTATAAAACAAGCTTTATCTTTTTTAGCAAATTAACTAATTTCTTTTGGTGGCAACTTTCTTGGTTTGCGAACCATCTTTTGTTTTCTACGATACAAATTCGGTGAAAAAGCAAAACTAAATAATGATTAAAAGAGTTGATGATAGCAATGAGGTAGCTATGTCTAATATAAATAAAGAGTGGGCGTTTGTCGTGCTTACCTGTTTTTTTGAGTTGTGTTGGATCTTTGGATTCAGTGTCGCAACCGAATTATGGCATTGGCTTATCATTATCACTTTACTTATTGTTGATTTTACGTTTTTAACGAATGCCTGCAAAACCATACCTACAGGTACTGTGTATGCAATTTTTTCAGGGGTCGGTGCGGTCGGAGCAACCATTTTTGATGTGTTATTATTTGATAAACATGTTACATTGCTTCATGTGTTCTTTGTGGCTTTAATTATTATTGGTGTTATTCAACTTAAACGTACTGATAGTTAACAATAAGGATATTAGTAGGAGATAAGTATTCATGGGTTGGCTGTTAATATTTACTGCATCGATTTTTGAAGTTGTAGGTGCAGTAGGGCTTAAGCTTTATGCAGAGAAAAAAAATGTGCTGCGATTAATTGCATATTGGGGTGGTTTTTTTATCTCTTTTGTATTATTTTATTTTTCACTTCATTATCTTGAGTTAAGTATTGTTTACCCTGTTTGGGTAGGGCTTGGAACATCTGGTGCGGTATTAGCCAATATATTTTTATTTAATGAACCTAAAAACATGCAACGTTTATTTGGTTTAGCAATTATTATTATTGGCGTGGTTGGATTACATATGACGATGTGATGCACATATTATCAATTTTAATGAATTATTGTTACTGATTTCTTTACTAGAACATAAAACCTATTGTTGCGATCGCTACTTAGCGATAAGTTGAATTAACTAATTAATCATCATATAAAAACCTGCTAAAAAGTTCAGCATAAAATATGCTTTGATAATTCTAAACTACGATAAAATAATAGATAAAAAAACCGGAGATAAACTCCGGTTAACGCAAAGCTTTTGAATAAAACATTAGAGTGATAATTTGATAATTAAATTTCTTTAGCGTGTTGTTTTAGGTAACTTGCAACGCCGTTTGGATTAGCTTGCATACCTTGTTTACCTTTTGTCCATTGCGCAGGACAAACTTCACCATGTTCTTCGTGGAATTGGAAAGCATCAACAATACGAAGCATTTCATCAATATTGCGACCAATTGGTAAATCATTGATAGTTTCGTGACGAACAATACCCGATTTATCGATAAAGAACGATGCACGTAGAGCAACACCAGCTTCAGGATGTTCAACACCATATGCTTGCATAATTGCATGTTTAATGTCCGCGACAATTGGGAATTTCACTTCACCAATACCACCTTTATCTTGTGGAGTATTACGCCAAGCGTTGTGAACATACTCAGAGTCCATTGAAACACCAATTACTTCAACTCCGCGTTTTTTAAATTCATCTAAACGGTGATCAAAAGCAATAATTTCTGAAGGGCAAACAAAAGTGAAGTCCATTGGCCAAAAGAATACAACTGCATATTTACCTTTGATATGATCAGCTAAATTAAAATTGTTTACAATTTCGCCAGTACCTAAAACAGCTGCTGAAGTAAAATCAGGGGCTTTGCGAGTGACTAATGTCATAATTTTCTCCTTAACAAATAAAATATAAATCAAGCTACGGGACTTATTATAGCAATTAACGCTATTTGTCCAATTCGTTATAAGCAATTGATTTCATAAGTTTAAACTATTAACTTTGTTGTTTTTGTTCGAAATTACTTATTGATTTTTTCGGTTTCCCTTTATTTTTAGTGTCACGATGGCGTAATTTGACTTTTTTATTTTTTGCATCTTGTTTTTTGGTTTCACTTTTTAATTTTGCTTTGTGTGATGGCTTTTTCTTTGTTACGCGTTTAGGGGCTTTGGTTTTCGGTCTCAATTCGTCAATAGTTCTTAATTTAATCGGTTCTTGAATGTAACGTTCGATTTTTTGTAATAACTCATTATCATGAGCTTCGATGAGCATTATCGCCGTGCCTTTTTTGCCAGCACGCGCGGTACGACCAATGCGATGCAAATAAACATCAGCTGTTTTAGGGGCGTCAAAATTAATCACATGGCTGATATCATCAATATCAATACCGCGTGCAGCAACATCAGTCGCCACTAATACATTAACTGTATTATTGATCATTCTTTTTATTGCTTCATTGCGTTTGGCTTGTACCATTTCACCTTCTAGGTAACAACTATTGATGCCAGCTTGATGTAACCAAGTCACCAACTCATGCACACGTTCACGTTTACGCACAAAGATAATGGTTTTTTTTAACTCATCTTGTTTTAATAAATGGATTAATAAAGCCATTTTATGCGTTAAATCATCGGCTCGATAATAAAATTGTAAGATCTTTTTTCGCTCTTTGCGTGAGGGATCGGCATTAATTTCAATTGGATCATTTAAGATACGGCTGGCAAAGTCATGCAATCCTTCACCTTCAAGCGTTGCCGAAAATAAAAGTGTTTGTTTACGCCAACGTGTCTCTGCCGAAATGGTTTCAACATCTTGTGAAAAGCCCATATCTAACATACGATCAGCTTCATCTAAAATTAACATTTCAACAGCGCGGCAATCAAAATTTTCTTCTTTGATATATTGTAATAATCGACCGGTTGTCGCTATCACAATATCTTGATTTTTGCTAAACACTTCAGCATGATTCATATAAGCCACGCCACCGGTTATTGTCGCAGTGCTCAAATGCGTTGATTGTGTTAGGCGCTTTGATTGTTCTGCAATTTGCATGGCAAGTTCACGAGTTGGTGTTAAAATTAAAATACGTGGTGGACCAGGTTTGCGTCTAGGAAAATCGAGCAGATGTTGCACCGCAGGGATTAAAAAAGCCAATGTTTTACCTGTACCTGTGGGTGCAGATCCTAAGATATCTTTACCATCGAGTGCAGCAGGGATAGTTTGTGCCTGAATGGCTGTTGGTGTATGAATATTTTGTGCTTGCAGGTTTTTGATTAAGATCTCATCTAATCCTAAATCTAAAAATGTTTGTGCGGTCATAATGATCTTTTTAGCTAAAATTTTGGTACACATTATAGCGGCAATCCCTATAACTACAATCAATAAAAGCGTAGCAATGCTTAATGGTTGAACGGAAAATAAATATTTTGCCGTCTATCAACGTGTACTTTTAAGCACCATCAACGCCTTACAAAACTTTACGGAAAAACACATTACAAAAAAATTCATATCATTTAGTATATTATCAAATTATTATTCGATTATAGTTATATTGTTATTAAATTTATCTTCATTTTTTAACAGTATATCTTATTGAATAATTTTAAAAAAACCAGATAAACCGCTATAAGGATTGGTAAAAATATGTTAAAATATGGTCTTAATCGGGCATCGGGCATCGGGCATCGGGCATCGGGCATCGGGCATCGGGCATCGGGCATCGGGCATCGGGCATCGGGCATCGTTTTTATTAGTTAATAGTTATAATAATTGTTATCAAGAGTTTCATTCTTTATACAAAAATCTACTTTCAAATTTATTTCTTTATTTTTTCTATATCAATCAGCCTAATAATATCTCCTTATTCAGAGCGTTTTTGAGAAAGGGGATAGTAAAAACAGGTTTATGTACTCTATTTTTGTTGGTGTTGTTTACAGTGGTATCAATAAAACCGGTACATGCTTTAACGACACAAACAGCACAGGTAATAAATGGCAATAGTCCTTATATCAGTTTTGATGATGGAAAGACAACTTCAACGACAGTATTACCACTCTTATCGTTAATATTACCGAATAATCAGGCAATATCCGTTTTAGAAGATAATTCAACTTCTTTAAATCCAATAGTAATAGATAAACCATCACCAACATTTGCAGATATCAAAACCAATTTACCTTTTACTAATTATCCATCAATGCCGTTAGCCAATGTGATAGTAGCAAATAATTATTGGCGTGATGCTGATGGGGATAAGCTTTATACAGTCACGGGTTATTTGAAAGCAAAGTGGGAGGATGTTGAAGGTGTCGATGTAACAGACAATATTAAATCGAATCCGAATAGTGAGTTAGATGCGTGCAAATCCCCCTATAAATTAACACTTAGTGCTGATGATGGTACTTTAGTAACCAATTATGGCATACCAGATATGAGTTCATTCAAAGGCGGAAGCCATAGCTATTACATTATTCCGAATGTAAAAAAAGCGTGTTATTTAAAACCTCATTTAGTTTTCGGTAAAGGAAGTCAACCAGGAGAGATATATGAAAATGGCAATTATGCTGGTCCCCCTGAGCAGTGGGATCCGGATAGAGGATTTAAGCCGCAAAATATTAATGATGCCACAAGTAATTTTCCAACAACCGGTTCTAATAATTTCTTTTTTATTATGCAATTGGCAGGTCTAACAGCAAATGAATTTATTGCAATAAATAGTAATACAGTCAATGCTTCATCGGGTACTGGAATTTCTTTATCACTCAGTCGCGAAGGTGATTATGCTGTACGCATTACATTGAAAGGACCTACTATAGACTCGTCAAATAAGTCGTTTTCGGTTTCAACATTTAAACTCTATAGCGATCAAAGTAAAACTAATCTAATCTACCAATTTACCATTTGGCGTTGGTATTTAGTAAAACCAAGTACTGATAATACTTTTTTTGATGATGGTCAGGCTTTTTGTCGTTCTTTGGGGGGAAATTATAAACTTCCTGAAGTGTTTGATTTAACGAATGCAAACGGTAGGGATATTGTATCTGGTGAACGATTGGCGATGGGTTTACCTGGTCAAGGTAATGTTTATCAACGAAGAATCAGTTATTGGAATGAGCATTGGATTGGCGGGTTATTCAACGAATGGGGAATGGTAAATAATGACTATTATACAGGCAGTAACTGGTATACCGGTGACTACGTTGTTAATCATAAAACAACGGGGGGACTTGTATTTAATGTTCATTCTAATTATGGTGACGTTGATACCTCCTGGAGTACAACAACAAGCGCAAGAGTTGCTTGTATAACCTTTTAGAAGGTAATAAAAGGATAATGAATATTACTGAAAAATTAAAACAGAGTGAGCGTATTGATAATATTTATTTTTATCGAGAAAGAATGTTTGTCCAGCTTTACGGTGTATCGCTTTATTTGGCATTAGAGGTGTTAAATTTACCCTTAACTATTCGAATAAAGCGCTATAAAAAGTTAGCCAATAAACCGATTTTACAGGCAGCTTTACTTGATAAAGCTATGTTAAATTTGGATATTTCAGGTTTAACAAAAACTGAGTTTGGTTATTCATTGCCCAATAGCAGGTCTGTTGATCTTTTAGTTTATCGCCTGTGGCATGATAAACAATTAAAACAATTATTATTTCAAGAGAGATCATAAATGGCGCTTTAATCGATAAAATTTTTCTAAACTTTTGTCATTGGTTAAATGTGTTGTAAGTGATTAATCATAGAGCAGATAGCTAGTGTTTGAATGTTAAAAATTGCCTCCAGCTCGCTTAGCGAGCAGGCGCAATTTTTAGAGCGCAAAAAACATACAAAGGATTATTTGTTAAAAATAGCCGATGCGATATTTAAATAAAATCTAATTCAATATCTTGAATTTAAGATGATTTATGAATGATATATTAAGCAATGCAGTTATATATAACAAAAATTTATATTAAATTTTAAGTAAAATGCCTAAATCCTAGGCTAATAATGTGTTTATTGTTATAACAGCCTTCATGTATATGTTATGATTAACAGGATTTTATTAAATCATACTATTACTGCTTTTAAATAGCGTTTTTAATTAATCATCTAATTGGATTATTTATGGTAGTTGATTAGTTATACTACGATAAGCAGTATTTCTTTTATCATATTTTCCTAATAGCGATGACTTAATTAAGATGACTGAATGTTTTTCCAACGATCAATATAACCGACAATTACAAAACAAAATCAATAATCTAAAAACACTTTTTAGCGATTTTGTGCTACCTGAATTGAAAGTTTATTCTTCTCCAGTAAGTCATTATCGGATGCGTGCAGAATTTAGAATATGGCATAATGGCGAAGATCTTTATCATATTATGTATGATAAAAAAACTAAGAAACGGGTTCGTATAGATAGCTTTCCTATTGCAACAAAGCTTATTAATCAAGCTATGCAAGCTGTTTTACCACTTTTACAGTACAATGAATCATTACGTCATTTACTTTTTCAAATAGACTATTTTTCCACGTTAAGTGGCCAACTATTAATTACGTTGTTATATCATAAAAAACTCGATGAAAATTGGATCGCTCAAGCTAGATTGTTAAAGCAACAATTAGCCGATCAGGGAATTAATGTCAATTTAGTTGGGCGTTCAAGTAATCAAAAAATTTCAATTGATGTTGATTATGTGGATGAGGTTTTGCCAGTGTTGGATAAAACATTTCAATATCGTCAAGTTGAAAATAGTTTTACTCAGCCTAATGCCGCAGTCAATATCAAAATGTTAGAGTGGGCAATTTCAGTGACTAAAGGTTCATCTGGCGATTTACTTGAATTTTATTGTGGTAATGGTAATTTTTCGGTTGCTTTAGCACAAAACTTTCGTAAAGTTTTAGCGACAGAAATTGCCAAAGCTTCGGTCTATTCGGCACAACATAATATTGCGGTTAATCAAATTGATAATTTAGTGATAGCCAGACTATCTGCCGAGGAGTTTACTTGCGCAATTAAAAAAGAGCGTGAATTTAATCGATTAAAAGGTATTGATTTAGACAGTTATCAGTGCCAAACCGTTTTAGTTGATCCACCACGAGGTGGATTAGACCAAGGTACCATCAATAATCTTAAAAACTACGCTACAATTATCTATATTTCATGCAATCCTTATACTTTAAAAGAAAATTTGCAACAACTTACCGTAACACATGAAATTAAACATTTAGCTATGTTTGATCAGTTCCCATATACAGATCATATCGAAATGGGTGTAGTACTAAAGAAAAAATAGTTCTTTGCGTACCCAAAATGCTTTAATTTTGCTAAAATGACATACACCTTTCGACGCAAAAACGGTGTTTGGTTTATAGATCGCTATTTTCTTTATTATTAATAAAAAAAAACCCTAGATAAACTAGGGCTGCATTAAATTGCAAGGAATGGATGAAAGGAAATAAAACAATGAAACAATAATGTCTAGCCTCATGAATCATTGTGTGCATACTATAACAGAGACAAACAAACTAATTAGTGACATAAAAATTACAATATAGTCATCAATTTGTCATGATGTCATTTGGTTTTTTCATATATCCTATTACAGCATTATGCAATTTCGATAATCAAATAAAATAATAAAGGAAATACTCAAAATGAAATTGTTAGTTGTTGAAGATGAACATAAAACAGGCGAATACTTACGCCAAGGTTTAATTGAATCTGGTTTTATTGTTGATTTAACCGATAATGGCTTAGATGGTTACCATCGTGCTATGACCGAAGATTATGACTTAATCATACTCGACGTGATGTTACCCGATATCGTTGGTTGGAAAATAGTCCAATCATTACGTGAGGCAGGCAAAGATACACAAATTATTTTGCTTACCGCAATGGGTAGTGTTGATGATAAGGTTAAAGGACTTAATTTAGGTGCTGATGATTACTTAGTTAAGCCTTTTTCGTTTGCTGAACTTTTAGCGAGGGTAAAATCATTATTAAGACGTAATGTTCCTCAAGTTAACAATTATCAACTTACCATTGCTGATTTGGTGATGGACTTACCTAAGCGGACAGTTACGCGAGCGGATAAAAGAATCGAATTAACTAATAAAGAATTTTTGTTACTGGAGTATTTTTTACGTTATCCTGGCGAAGTTTTACCACGATCGCTTATTGCTTCACAAGTGTGGGATATGAATTTTGATAGTGACACCAACGTGATAGATGTGGCAATTAGACGATTACGAAATAAAATCGATGCTGGGTTTGAACCTAAATTAATACATACTGTGCGTGGAATGGGATATAAATTAGATGTATTGGATGAAGCGGATTAAAATTATCTCATTTCGTTTGCCCTTAATTGTGTGCTTACTGACATGTGGGTTACTTTATTGTTTTAGTTATTTGATAGAACGTTCATTTGAAAAATTTTCGATTCAACAAAATGTCACTGAATTAAATTCAGTCATTTCTTCGATTGAACGAGAGCTTACTTATTATTCTCCTGATGATAACCGTGATGAATTTTTTCAAAATTTATTATTAATTTTGACAGGTCATCATCATCTGTTTGTCTATATTATTGATGATTCTGGTAAAATATTATATCGGACACGTGGTCCTAATTTAATGCTTGCTCTAAAACCAGATGAATTTGAAAAGATAGTTACTGAGCATACGACTGCAATATCCAATATGGATAAATCATCTTATCGAATTGCCGCTTCACGCGTTATGGTTGAACCACATAATCAATATACCACTATTGTAGCTGTTGGTCGTGATTTGCAATTGGAATTTATTAATCGATTAAGAAATGGGCTTGGTCTCCTCATTGCAATCTCTTGTGTACTTGCGCTAATTGGATCAATCATTTCGATATATTATACTCAAAAGCCGATTAATCGCTTAATTAAGAAAATTGAGCGTATTAATATGAAAAGCCTTAATTATCGAATTTCAACCTCGACTGTTCCTATCAAATACGTCAGCCTTGTACGCGCATTTAACAATATGCTTAGTCGTATGGAAGATGTTTTTCTTCGTCAGCGTAATTTTACTGCTGATATTGCGCATGAAATGCGAACACCCATTACTAATTTAACTACTCAAACTCAAATCGTATTGAATAATGCTCGATCAACTGAAGAATACCGAGAAATTTTATATTCTAACTTAGAAGAGTATGAAAGAATGTCATTAATGATATCAGATATGCTGTTCTTAGCTCAGGCTGATAATCGTCAATTAGTGCCAAATTTAATCGATATTGACTTACATAATATGCTCAGCTTAATGTGTGAATATTTTGAACCCCTTACTGATGAAAAGAATATTGCTTTTAATCTGGAAGGTAATTGTGCACATATTCAAGGTGATAAAATGATGCTAGCTAGAGCAATAAGTAATATTTTATCCAATGCTATTCGTTATACGCCTGAAAATCAAATTATCAGAATTGTTTTAAGTCAAGTCACCGATAAACGTGTGAAGATTATCATTTCTAATCCAGGTAAGAAAATTGATAGCCGGCATTTACCTCATCTTTTTGACCGGTTTTATCGTGTAGATGAATCTCGTCATCGTAATGGAAATGATGCTTCTGGTGCGGGTATTGGATTAGCAATTGTAAAATCAATAATTGAAACGCATAAAGGCTCTATTTATGTCGAGTCTGATGAACAATCTACACGATTTATTATCAATTTACCCACTGCTATGTGACATTAAAGTCGCTAATTAGTAAATTTGCGGCTGCGTAAGCCGCTTTATCTCTTAACTCTTTAGGGACAAGTTGGTTGCTGGCTACTTCATCAAGTGCTTGCATAACAGCACTTAGCGCATCTTCAATATAACCAAGTTCATTACTGCCAATTTGTGCATATTTTTCACGAATTAATTCACAATAATTATTCATTAATTTTATCCCTTTTTAGTTGAGCAATGATGAATTGACTCATTTATAACAAATCAGTCAATTTTTGGTAAACTTGCTGTGCAGTGATTGTTTTCATGCTTTTTTCAGGTGAAATAATACTGTATTGATTTTTGCCATATCCACCAATCAACTTAGGATCAGTTTGACCAAAAAGCGTAATATTTGGTCTATCTAATGCTGCTGTTAGATGACTCAATCCGGTATCAACTGAAACAACCGCTTTAGCACCCGCAATAATGGTCGCAATATCATTTAATGAGAGTTTAGGTAAAACTTCAACATGGTTAAAACCTTGTGCAAGGCGAATTGCTCGTTGTTGTTCATGTGGTGCGCCCCAGGGTAATTTAATTTTTAATCCTGTTGGCTCAATTTGTTTGATTAATTCTCGCCATTGCTCCTCACTCCAATGTTTTTCATCACGCGTTGTAGCATGTAAAAAAATAAGGTATTGTCCTGCATCACTTGGTAAAGTACTCAGAAAGTGGCGAGCAATAGCATAATCGCCAGTGAGGGTTGGAGTAGGGTAATTAAGGCTTTGGGCAAATAACATCCTAACACGTTCAATTGCATGCATTTGCTTGGGTATATGGTGCTTTATATCGTAAAACCAACTCGCTATGGGTTCCTTGATGCTTTGACGATCTAGACCATGTTTAATGCCTTTAGCTTTGCGCATAATCAAAAACGCACTTTTAATTAGCCCTTGTGCATCGATAATTGCATCATATTGCTTCTGTTGAAGTTGTTCAATAAAAGCGTGACGTTCTTGCCGTATTGGTTTTGCAAACCAATTTTTGCGCCAACGTCGGATTGCCACTGGTATAACTGTATCTACCGCAAAATGCCAACTGGGAATTTGGGCAAAGTTCTCTTCTACTACCCAGTCAAAAGTAACATCAGTTAAGCAATTTGCTGCATCAGTTAGTGCAGGTAGTGTGTGCAGCACATCTCCCATCGAAGAGGTTTTAACAACAAGTACACGCATGGTTAGTTACTCTTTTTCACAACGTACGATGAGATTCATTAACGTTTCGAACACTTGAGCGGGTTTTATATCGATCAAACTTTGGTGATATCCTTGATCGCCATCGCCTTTACGTACTTTGTGATACCCGGTGATTAATCGAATAATTTCTGCTCTGTTGGATAAAGGTGGCGTAAAATCAGGACTACTTGGACCATAAAGCGCAACTAGTGGCCTATCTAATGCAGCAGCAACATGCATTAAACCAGAATCATTAGTGACAATTGCTTTACAGCCTGCAATTAAATTAATTGCTTGCTCAAGCTGTGTTTCGCCAGCAAGATTAATACATTGATCGCTATGCGTCATTTTGGCCATAATTTGATTTCCAACTTCCCGATCGTTGGCAGAACCAAATATTAAAATTTTAGCATGTTGGCTTACAATCATATCGGCTAGTGCTGCATAGTGGTAATCGGGCCATCGTTTAGCCGGTCCAAATTCAGCGCCAGGACAAAAACCAATTAAAGGTTCATCGTTTGCAATATTGAACATGGTTAAAGTATTGGTTATATCCTCTTGGCTAACCTCTAATTTTGGCCACAATAATGGTTTAGGCAGATCTTGTGCTGAATGAATTTGTTGTTTAGGATAAGCAAGCGCAACATAACGTTCGACCATTTGTGGAAACGCTGGTTTATCTAATTTGCGCAAGTCATTTAACAATCCATAACGCATTTCACCTTTCCAACCTGTTCGTTTAGGAATTTTGGCGAAAAAAGGAATTAATGCTGATTTAAGCGAATTAGGCAAAATAAAAGCTTGTTCATAATTGTTATTACGTAGCTCTTTGCCTAAATGATAACGTTGCATGAGATTAAATTCACCATGACCTAAAGGCATCGCAATCGATTGATTTACTTCCGGCATTTTATTCAGTAATGCTCGACACCAAGCGGGTGCCATGACATCGATTTCAACGCTGGGATCAAGTTGTTTTAAAGTTCGATATAGGCTTTGTGACATCATCATATCACCCACCCAAGACGGGCCAATTATCAACGTTTTCATTTGACTTCCTTTATTGCGCATTAAGCCATTGCATATATTCAGTTGTCCCTTCACTTACTGTTTTAAAATCAATTGGACAACCCGTTTTTCTAAACTTAGTTAAATCTGCTTGAGTAAAACGTTGATAACGTCCTTTGAGGTGATCAGGAAACGGAATATAATCAATTTCATCTTTTTTGTGATAACTTAGTACCGCATCTGCAACAGCTTGGAATGACTCAGCGCGGCCAGTACCACAATTGTAAATTCCAGAGATATTATTTTTCCAAAACCATAAATTGACATCAACTACATCGCCAACATAAATAAAGTCGCGTTTAAAATTATCACTGCCAACAAATAATTTCGGTTTTTCACCTTTATGGATTTGTTCGTTCAAGTGAAAGGCAACGCTAGCCATACTGCCTTTATGATTTTCGCGTGGCCCGTAAACATTAAAATAGCGAAAACCACACACTTGTGAAGTTGCATCAGGTAGGATTTTTCTTACATATTGATCAAAAAGAAACTTAGAATATCCATAGACATTTAACGGTTTTTCATAACAGCGATCTTCAATAAAGTTATCACTTCGTCCACCATAAGTTGCCGCAGATGACGCATATAAAAAAGGAATATTGAAATCTAAACAGTAATGTAACAAATCTTTTGAATAATCATAGTTGTTTTCCATCATAAACTTGCCATCCCATTCTGTTGTTGATGAACAAGCACCTTGATGGAAGATGGTTTCAATATTAAGCTGTTCTCCAGCAATAATTGCTGAAATGAATTCATCTTTATCCATATAGTCAGCAATATCTAAATCGACTAAATTTGCGAATTTAGTTCCATCGGTTAAATCGTCGACAACTAAAATATCTTGATATCCTTGATTATTTAATCCTTTAACAATATTGCTTCCTATAAAACCAGCGCCACCAGTTACTACGATCATAATCATTTTCCTTAACTAATCTATTTAATCTACTTATGATACCGATTTATGCAAAAATTTTCGAGTAATCATTTAAGTTAAAGTCATAATTGAGCATTAGTAACTAAATTGTACAGAACAATTGACGACTTAACTAAAAAATGGGGTAATTTATACTGGATATTAGAAATATAAAGTATTCCTACTAGTTTTGCTGATCATTAAGTACTAGCAAAGCGGTAATTTGATTTGGCCTATAGTGTTCTGTCAGTGCTATGACTGCATTGAGTATATTGGTTATTATTATTGATAATGTAGCCAGTTATTATGCCACTATAAACGTATTTATGGTGTAAATCAGGGATAACCGTTGAGCTATTTTCAAATAACATCATAATTAATAATACCAACAAAAGAATTTGTTGTATCAATAATGGTTACAGCGCTAATCCCTGTTTTGTCAAAGCAAACATTGCCTGCCTATAAAAGCGTTGTATTATTTTTACTATCGATTTGTTATGGATGTCGATTCAGCAACTGTTTAGGCGTTGTTAACCAAACTTGTTCAACGTTACCTCTAAAATGATAACAAGTAGAATGTTTTTGCCTAAAATTTTTTAGTTTTATGACTATCATTGCTAAAGCATAATTTAAGGCTAATTGTCGTGCAGTATTGATTGTTTGTGTAAAATTTATAGAGTACGCCTGTTGGCTAATTAACTGCTGATTAGATGAGTCGAAGTAAAAGAACCAATTAAAATGTTCGAAGGCAACCCCAATTGTTGTTAGGCGATGCGGACAGAACGTTTATTTATAGTAAAGGCTTAATTCTACTTATTTTAGAAGATGAATATAGCCTAATATCAGGCTATATTCATCTATCACTCAATCGTCATTGTTTAATTTTGCACTTATCAAAATGTATCTAGCTAAACTCAGATAAGGTTCAGTTTGGCAATACTGTTTTTCTAACTCAAGTAATTGTTCAAAATGACTTTCAGCTTTGGATTTATTATTTAAGTAATCATGAAAAACTCGGATCCCTGTTTTATTGGTAATAACAAAGCCGAGGTGAGTTAACCAAGTGTAGACATCATTAGGTTTTCTTGGATAATCAGGTGAGAGCGTCTTTTTTTTACGTTTACGAAGACCTGCTTGGGTGTAACCAAAATTGCCTAGTGTGACAGTTTTAAATAGTAATGCATCAAGGTTATAAAACATCAAAGATAGATAACCCTCAGGTTTTAAGTATTTTTTTAAAGATGCGATGACCTCAACAGGCTCTGCCACCCATTCTAAAACAGCATGACAAATGACGAGATCAAATTGTTCATGAACATAATTACTGAGCTGTTGAATTGAGCTATGAATGAAATTCAACGTAAGGTTTTCAGTTTGGGCTTTTTGTTTGGCTAAAGCTAACATGTGTTCAGAAATATCACAAAGCGTAACTTGGTGTCCCATTTGGGCTAATCGACAAGCAATTTGCCCTTGTCCACCACCTGCATCAAGAATTCTTAATGATTGATTGGTAGGGTAACATGTTAAGATTTTAACTAGCTCTTGCCAAACAATCGCTTCACGAATTTTTCCTTTTGTTGTGCCATAAATGTTTTGTGCAAACTTATCGCTGATATCATCAAAGTTACGGTCTTGTTTAGTCATAAATTATTTTTGATTATCTTGTTGCTTGGCTTGCATATTGATTTGTTCGATTTTGTCACTCATTAATTGGTGGCACTGTTCCATTAAAGTACGAGCATCCTCTTTTCGTAGGTTTTTAGTTTCGATCGGTGCGAGCATCTCAACAATCATATGACCGTTGTTTAAACGATTTAATTTAATCGAATTGGTATCAGAAACACAAATAGGCACAATTGGCACACCGGCGGCAATCGCAGCTTTAAATGCACCGGTTTTAAATGGTAGTAAGCCACGACCTTGACTACGGGTACCTTCAGGAAACATCCAAATTGAGATGCCTTGTTTTTTTATTTCATCAACAACTAATGCAATCGTATCATGCGCTTTAGATTTATTCTTGCGATCAATTAAAATATTACCGGTGAGATAATAGAGCTGACCAAAAAAAGGAATCCAAGCAAGACTTTTTTTACCAACTGTAACTGTTTTAGGTTGAAAAATATCGGCAGCAACAATCATATCAAAATTATTTTGGTGGTTGGCGATATAGACGCAACTACCTATTTTTTCAATATCAGGATATTTACGTGTATCAATTTTTAGCCCTAAGATTGGTTTAAAAAAGAAGCTAAAAAGATGAGCAAATCGAGCAATATTTTTTGGATTACGTGGATTAAATAGACAAAAAACTATACCTAAGACACAAACAATAATCCCTATAACTATCACACTAATTAAGCGAAAAAGAAAAACCATAATTTACCTCATAAGTTTAATGTGCTTATTATATACTTAATCTAGGCTAATATACAGTTAGCTTCTCTGTTTCACATATTAAGGGTATTTATGCAAAAATCGACAATTATTTGGGATAATAATACAGCAATTTCTGGTTATTTTGATGATGTATATTTCAATACTGATGGTGCGGTTGCTGAAACAACATATGTCTTTATTGAAGGCAATGAGCTTAATTTGCGATTTTTACAACATGATCATCATACATTTATTGTCGGTGAAACCGGTTTTGGTTCAGGACTGAGTTTTTTAGTTTTATGGTATCATTTTTTACAATTCAAAAAACACAACCCCGATCATCCACTAAAAAAATTGCAATTTTTTAGTGTCGAAAAATACCCATTATCGATGGATGAAATGAAAAAAATACACAATAGTGTAATTGCAAAAGATCATCCATTAGCGCCATTAGCAAAAAAATTGCGCGAGCATTTAAGTCAATCCACGTTATTAAGTCAAGATGTCAATTTATCGGTTTGTTATGATGATGTTGCACAATTTGCAACATTTTTAACTAAACAACATATTTTAATTGATGCTTGGTTTTTTGATGGTTTTTCACCGGCTAAAAATCCCGACATGTGGTCTGAATCCTTGTTTAAGGCTTGCTATAAGCTAACTCGCTCAGGTGGAAGTTTTGCAACGTTTACCGCAGCGGGTTTTGTGCGCCGTAATTTACTGAGTGCTGGCTTTGTTGTTAATAAGCAAAAAGGATTTGGGATAAAGCGAGAAATGCTAATTGGCTATAAATGATAAGTTATGCTAAGTAGATAAAATTGTCATAATCATTTATTATCAATCATCTTGTAATTAATAAGATAAGTGAATAGGGTAACGAATAATTCAACAATTTACTAAAATTTATAAACTCATTGATATAATATCTTGAAATATAACAATAGATTATTTTTAAATAACATAAGGAAAGTACAACTTAAGTTGAACAGGAGAAAACATGAAAACTTTTAAAATATTACCACTGGCGTTAATAGGCGCTATGGCTTTAGCTGGTTGTGAAGAAAAAAATGAAGAATATTTTCTAAAAAATATTGATGCAGCAACCGAAAAACTTGAACAATGCACCCAAGATTTTAAAAAAGCTTTTATGGCAAAAGATGAAAATGCTGCTGAAAAAGTCAGTAATAATCCAGAGTGTTTGGCGGCAGAAAGTGCTATTAAGAAAGACAAACAACTAAAAGATGAACAAGAAAAACAGCGTAAAGAAGCTGAGCAAAAACAAGCCATTGATTCAGCAATGGCAGATATTCAAAAACAAGTTAATGGCTTGGCATGGACTGACGTTATTGATGAGTATTTAAAGATTGATGAATGTAAAAAAGCTTTATTTTCAAGTACAAGCGGTAATCCTAAATGTGTTGCATGGGAAACTATTTTTAAAGAAAAAGTTGATGAAGGTAAAAAAGAGCTAAAACAATTATCCTTTGATCAACTTAAAACTAAAATGACATCATTATGTAAGCTAGATAAACGAACTATTTCTAATTGTAGTATCGCGCAAGAAGCATTACAAGAAAAAGCAACTGAAGAATTAGCTAACGATGATCTGCAAACAATTAAAGCTAAAGAGCCCATTTATTGTGCTGACGATTTAAAACTTTTAGCGGTGTGTAGAGTTGCTTGGAATAACGCTTGGCAAAATCAACATAACAAGCTTGTCAAGTTTTATACTCAAAACAATACAGAATTTGTGACTACTTATAATGCTTGCATCGATAGACTAGAACAAGCTAAGGCTGAAAATTCAGATTTTTTAAAAGGAATTCAATTAGAAGAAACAATTAGACAAACCTATCCATGTCGTCAAGTAAAAGATGCTTACATCGAAAGAGGTATTGGATATGCGCCTTTCAATGACGGAAAATTAGAACAATAATCGCATTAATGGCCCCTGCTTAGCATGGGGCTGCTCGCTTTTACTCAATAGCAACATTGCAGTAAAATACAATCAATCCCCGCTTTAATAAACACTGACTTTCGCTTATTAATTAACAGTATTATTAACTTAACACTATTTTTATTATTTAATACTAAAATTCGAACTGATAAATGAGATCGAGTGCTTGAGCAAGTCCTGATGTAGCCTCTAAGTAGAGACTTGGCATTAATCTATAACGTAAAGTAAAAGTGGCTAGCGAATCAAAAATACCGACACCATATTTAAGCTGTAAGTTAGGTAAAATATAGCCGCTTACAACTACTTTTGAGCTATTGCCTGCGCCTTGTGTATCTAAAGTCAAATTTTTGATGCCAAAAACATTCCCTATATCACCAATATATTTCCCTGTTTTCGATGTACCAATCCCGACTAATAGCGCTGTCATCATATCGTTGTCACTTTGATCAGTACTATCAAGCCCTTGACCTCGCACTAAGTATGACAAAGCTTCTTGCTGTGACATTGCCGGATCTGAAAACACTTCGATTTTCGGATCTTCTGACGAACCAGTAACACGAATGCCAGCAGTAATTTTATTATTGTCCATTGAATCCGGATTACGGATGGCTTCAACATCAAGCATAGCGTGGTCGGTTGGTCCAGAAAAGGTAATGACGCCTTTGCGAATGATTAAATCTTGCCCATAAGCATGGAATCGACCGTTTGGAATATGAATTTCACCGTGTAAATCCAATCCTTTATTTGTCTGGGTAGCGATTAAATTACCTTTTAATGAAGCATTTAGACCAAAGGCATCAACGGTAACATCATCACCAATTTCGATATCTAGATGACTATTGATTTTCATACCAAATTTTTGCGGCTCGATCTGATGACGATTTTTATCCAACATGACCTCATCAGACGATACATCCACGCTCGATGGTGGCAGTGAATCAACGGTAATTTTACCTTTTGGAATACTAACCTTACCTAATAACGTTAATTCATCTTGAGATGCATTAATTTTAATATCAGGCACAACATTCATCACAATCATTGGTGGCACTGTGACTTGCATTGCTGCACCATTGACAGTGATTTCAGCCTGCCATTTATTTAAATTCAGCCAACTAGCATGACCATTAATATTAATATTACCGGCTTGCGTAGTTAAAATCCCTTTTAATGTTGATGATTTACCATTTAATTTTATATCTACCATAGCTGAATTAATATCAACAGGCAGCTGATTAGATTTGATTTCACTTTGTTTTAAGTTAATGTCACCTGTTAAAGACGGATCGTTGAGCGAACCGGAAAATTTTACGGCACCATTAATTGCGCCTTTAGCATATTCATTTTTATCCAATAATGGGTTGAGTATAGCTAATGCCAAATTATCAATAATTAATTGGCCACCTAGTTTTTTCTGATTAATTGGATCATCAATTATCAAATTACCTCTTACTTTACCTAGTTGCTTTAAACTAAAACGCCAATCTAATTTTGCTTGTTGTTCATTAAATTCAGCATTAATATTAAATAAATCAAAAGGGATAGGTAAAGTTTGACTACCTATACTTTGCTGTACATAAATTTTATTACTATTTATGTTGGCTTTGATGGATGGAATTTTGTTATTGTCATTGAACTTAATATCGACTCTTCCATCTAAACTCCCGGTAATTTTAGTATCCCCATCATTGGGTATCGGTAATTTAGCCAAATCAATGTCTTTAAGGGAAATTGTGCTTGAGCTATTGGCTGATATTGATAATGGTTTGTCTAAACATAGGTTAGAATAATTATTACGCCAACAATGCGCCCCGATTGTTGGGATCTGATTGGTGACATCATAAGATAATGATATCGGTTTGGTTAACTGCCAGTGGTTATTATTATCTAAATTTAACAGTGCATTAGCAATGTTTCCGGTCCATTTAGTATGATCTTTATCAATTTGACCTGTTAAGGTTGTCTTTAACGATGCTGGCAGTCCATCGAGCGCTAGAGTTAAAGTATGTTTTTTTTCGTTACCTGTCAGTTCGATATTGGCTTTTTTTATTGTCTCGCTTGCTAATTGGATATTATCACCAATTAGTTTCAGCTGACCGCTTAACTGATTTTGATATTGAATTTTTCCAGATAAGTTTGCCTTAGCAATGGACATATTGGCTAAACTTAATGCAGTGACAGTTAAATTCGAGTCAACAATTGGATTTGTACTTGTCCCATTCATTTTGATATTGCCGACAATAGACCCTTGCATATCATCAAAAAGTAATCCTAACGACGCTAAATTTAGTTTGGTATTTAAATTCGCTTTTTGTGTTGAACCATCAACACTAATTTGATTTTTTCCCCACATAATAGCAAGATTATTTGCCGATAAGGACTTATTCGAATCAACAAACATATTACCATTAGCCGCAAAATCAGCTTGTTTTATTTTACCTTTTAGTTGTAGATCGGTAATATTCACTTGCCAATTATCACCTTCTAAGCTTCCACTTGTTTTAAGTTGACCATTTAACAGAACCGGATAATCAGGGAGTTCTTTGGTAATGTCGACATGATCAAGCTTGATAATAGTATCCCATTGCAACGCATTTAGCCAACTAATGTGACCACTAAGGTCTATGTTGCCTTGCGGCAATTTAATTCTGCTATGAGCTAAAGTTGCATCTTGATTTGTACCTTTACCGGCAATATCGAATGTGGTTGCGGGAATATTTTCGCCGGCTACCGATCCTTTTGCGGTTAAACCATACTGCTGAACGTTACCGTCCAGCGTTAAATCAAAATCGTTAAGTTGATATTGGGCTGCCCCTTCAATTGGCCATTGAATGTGTTTACCCTGGAGTTTGGTCATCACCGGTAAATATTTTTCGATAAAATTGATATGGCCATCAAGATCAAATTGGTTTAGCCCTTCTAAGCGAGTGTTAGTGTATAATTCACCCAGTAATTTTCCAGAAAATTGACCATTAAAGTGGTTTTGCTCGGTATCAGCTTTGACTAAGGCAACAATTGGCCAATCATTACCCAGTGTGATTTCACCCGATACTAAGGCGTGACCATTAGCATAAGGGGTTTTAATCTCTGTATCCACTTTTTTTACAACAATGTGATTGTTTACCATATCGGTATTTATTGTGACCTGATTGAAGTGATAATCTTGCCCACCAATATGTAACAACCAATCGTTTCCAGATAAACTCGTTACATTAATATCTAAAGGAATACTAACTTGAGGTAATGAACTTATTAGCGGTTGATTAAACAATTGATTAATCTGTTCATTAATAGCTAAACTGGTTTCATTTTTTTGTGCTGGTGTCGGTGTTGAAGGTGTATCAGCAAATATTGCATAAAGTCCCATTGCAGTAGTTGGGTAAACATAAATTTTTTCATTGACCCACGTTGCTTTACCATTAAAACTTGATAGACCAAATTGCATATCATCAACACTCACTTTGACATTATTGAGTTGAGTGGATTGTAATTTGATAGGTAAGGGGGTTTTTATTGTAAAACGCGAGGTATTATCAACCACTTCGTCAGGTGAGCTTTCAATTTCTTGCGTATTAACATTAACATTGACTCCATCGGCATTAAAATGTTTTAAACACACTACAGTTTGAATCAAGCATGAGCCTGAAAGTTCGAGTGATGCATCATCAACAGATACATTAACACCAGTCAAATTAAGAGAAAGCCCTTTGATATGTAAATTATGAAAAGTGCCTTCTACCTGTTCGATTTTTAATTCAGGTAAAAATTTATTTAGCGCAAACATTGTCAATTTTACGCCTAAACTGGTGTAAATCATGACAATGACAAATGTTATCAAGAAGATAAAAATAGACAATATGACAACACTACGCTTTTTCCATTTATGTAGGTTATGCGAGGCTTTAGATTGCTTCGAATTAATAGAATTTTCTGCCATATTATAATTCACTTCCTAGACCAATATAGAGATGGATAGAGCCTTTATCTTTTCTATTTAATGGGGTGGCTAAATCTAATTTTATTGGGCCAACAGGTGATGCCCATCTAACGCCAACACCTGTACCTGTATAGAATTTTGCTTTATCAACTTTATCGATTGCTTCACCAGTATCTACAAATACGGCTCCCCACCATGCACCTGTTACATTATATTGATACTCGCCTGAGCCGGTGATCAACTTTGAGGCGCCTTTTAACTTGCCTTTTTTATCTTCAGGAGAAATAGATTGATAACTATAGCCACGAATACTACGATCACCACCAGCGAAGAACCTAAACGATGGCGGTACTCTATCAAAATTACTCGCTTGAATAATACCAAAATTACCTCGAGCAATGAATCGATGTGTTTTTTGCAATGAGCGGATCCAAGTTTGTTGCGCTTGGAAGCGTACTAAATTGATATCTGAACCCAATGCATCTGCCGCCGCTTCAACTGAATACCGTTGTGAATCGCCCCACATGGCTAATAAATTACCATCACTACGGATTCGCGATAAACTCATAGAAGGATAATATAAAAACGTTTTATAACTTGAATCACCTTGGGTAAAGTTATCACGTAACATATTTAAACCCAAAGCCGTTTGCCAACCCTCAAAATGATCCCAATTTCGTAATACCCCAAAGGTATATGAGCGCGAGTAGGTATCATTATTATCAATTTTTTTGTAGCCACCTTGGATCGTATAATATTGTTCTAATGGGGATTTTTTTAGGGGAATTTTATAACTCATGGTTATTGTTTGTTCGGGTGACGATAACGAAAGATTGCTTTGAAAACTTTGCCCACGACTATTTATCCATGGCTTATTCCAGCCAATTTTTCCATGAACACCATTATCGGTTGAATAACCAAGTCCTAAGTCCATATTATTCTTTTTACGTGGTGCCGTTGCGACATCGATCGGGAGTTCTTTATTTGCTGTTAAGTGAGGAAAATCGGGTGTCACAACAACTGAATTGAACCAGCTAGTTGAACTTAAACGCCGATTCAATAACGATAATTGCTCGGCAGTATACATATCACCTTCTTTAAATGGCACTATGTTAGCTAGATAATCGGTGCGAATTTTGGCATCGGGAAAGCTAACTTTACCAAATTTGTAACGTTGACCCGTATCAAAATCAATATTCCAAAAAGCTTGATGTTCATAATTTGAGACTGCTAACTGGTGTTTAGTCATATTGGCATCAAAATAACCCTTGTCGAGCGACAAATTGAGTAATGCTTTTTTGAATGACTCATAGATACCATGGTTGAGCACATCGCCAATTTTGGGAAGTTTATTTTTGAGTAACGCTTTGAAATCGTCATCATGTTGACCTTCACCAGTGATATTAATATTTAGTTGTTCAACAATGACGGGTTCACCTGGTGTAATTTTTACCTTTAAGACTTTAGGATCTTGTTCGTCATAGTCAAAAGTAGGGGAGTAGTAACCTAAAGCACGTAGCGCTTTTTGAACTTCACTTTCAAAATAACGTTTAAAATTGGGTGTATTATTAATTTTACTCGGCTCAATTAACGAAATACGCGCATCCACATTATCAGCCAGTTCTCCTGATAACCCTTTAATCGATAATTTCATATCAGCATAACTAGACGCTGTGGTTATCATCAAAACTAGACATAATGAACGGGAAAATCGTGACACGGATACCTCGATAAGATTGATTATTTTAAATACTATCTATATTAGGTTAATTTTTCGAAATCATTTTGATGACAAATTTATCATATTAAGCTTATCATCGTCTATGATAAGCTAAGTAAAAAAGCATTAAATTATTGACAAGCAGTGCTTTGCTGGTCAGTGATGGTTTATCTATTGTTGCGTTGTTTGGCTACATTGATTATCTATTAATTTATGAAAAGGCAAAACTCAGTCGTTTAATTGTGTGAATCAAGCAGATTAATCTATTTTACATCAAGTTGCTGTGCGCGTTTATTGATGTTAATTTACCTCTTGCTATTGCGATAACGAAATGTCCAGATATAAAGACATATTTTTAATATAATATGTAATAGGTTGTTAGTATAAGCCTTATTATCGGTTGCAAAAAGGAATCAGTTTTTTCAAATCGCCAATAATAATGAGGTGAGGCGATGATCTTAATAAAATTGATTGATACTTGATGAAAATGATAACCGGCAATATTTGATCTCCAGTCAGCTTGCTGGTTTATGCCGGTTAATTCAAATAATGGCTATCTTGCATAACATATTAAAAATGTAAGATAGTTTGGGACGATCTTTACTCTACCAGTTTTCGATAGTCATAAATTATTTATTACTCTTCAATTAACTTGACCTGCCCAATATAAGGTAAATGGCGATAATGCTGTGCATAATCTATACCATAACCAACGACAAACTCATCAGGTATAGAAAATCCAATATATTTAACCGGCACCGATACTTCACGACGAGAAGGTTTATCAAGCAAAGTACAAATTTCAATACTGCGGGGATGACGCAATTTTAATATTGCCATAACTTTACTTAAGGTATTGCCTGTATCAATAATATCTTCAACAATTAAAACATCTTTATCGCGTATATCCTCATCAAGGTCTTTTAATATCTTAACATCTCGGTTACTTACTACAGCATTGCCATAACTTGATGCTGTCATAAAATCAACTTCATGTCCAACAGTGATGGCACGGCTTAAATCTGCCATAAAGATGAATGATCCTCGCAAAAGCCCGACTAAAATGAGTTCATTTTGGCTATTTTGATAATCTTTACTGATTTGTTGTCCAAGTTCAAAAACGCGTTTTTGGATATCTTGTGCAGATATCATCATTTCTAAGGTATGCTTTTTCATGAATAGTGCTCGAATTAATTTTTTAAAAATATCGTTTTAGATTCTAACAATATTCCTCGATAAAAAGAACAACTAAGAGCATTTTTTATTGAAAGTTCAGAATAATGATAATATTAGCTGATATGAGGATTAGATATTTTCATTTAATGATAATAAACCGAAGCTTTATATTTTGCTGCTGTGCAATTTTGGCTATTGCATATTGTGAGAATTTTGTATGGATATTTTATGTGTTCGAGTAAACAGATTTACTTGAACCCCTTCAAGGACTTTGTAAAAGATTGAAATAATAGTGATTTGACCAACTACAAATTCAATTGATCATCAGGATGGGAAATAATTGCTTTACAGGCTGAGTATATTAAAAATTTATTGGATAGTACGCAATAGTATTAATTTACTCAGTATTTCTAAAACTCAAATCGGCAAAATTTGATTTCATTTTGATACTAATTGATTAATATTTTTTATTTTTTGCACTTTTTTAAGTTTAGCAAAATCTATTTATTCAACTAACAACAATATCTACCCTTGTTCAGCATTATTTTGACGTGATTGCTTTAATAATTTTTTCTGTAAGCGTCGTTTTTTAAAAAAGTTGCTTAATATTGCACTACATTCATCCATTAAAACTCCGCCTGTTACTTCGGCATAATGATTAAGACCTTGATAATTCAGGATATCAATAAACGATCCTGCTGCGCCTGTTTTCAAATCATTTGCCCCATATACCACACGTTTTATACGGCTATGGATGATCGCTCCAGCACACATAATACAAGGTTCAAGAGTCACATAAAGGGTGGTATTAATTAAACGATAGTTATTTAATAAAATACCAGCTTGCTCTATTGCCATAATTTCAGCATGTGCAGTCGGATTATTTTTAATAATGGAATGATTAAAGCCTTCGCCGATTATTTGATTATTTTCATCAATGATTACTGCGCCGACGGGGATTTCTCCAATAGATTCGGCGCGCTTGGCAAGCATTAATGCATGTTGCATCCAATATTCATCAGACATAGCAATGCAATTACAAATTATTCAAATTTAATACATCTCGCATGTCATATAAACCGACAGGCTGTTTAGCAAGCCATAATGCAGCACGCACCGCACCGTTAGCAAAAGTCATACGGCTAGAAGCTTTGTGGCTTATTTCAACACGTTCACCAATGTCGGCAAAAATAGCTGTGTGTTCGCCAACGATATCACCTGCGCGAATAGTCGCAAAGCCGATAGCACCTTTAGGTCGTTCACCAGTATGACCTTCACGACAATAAACAGCACGATCTTTTAAATGACAACCTAGTGCATCAGCAATTGCTTCACCCATGGCAAGTGCTGTACCAGATGGTGCATCAACTTTGTGACGATGATGTGCTTCAATGATTTCGATATCAGTATAATCGCCCATAATTTTAGTGGCTTTTTCCAGTAGTTTTAAAACAAGGTTAACGCCAACACTAAAATTAGCGGCAAATACAATAGCGATTTTTTTTGCTGCATCGGCAATTGCTTGTTTACCCGCTTCATCAAATCCAGTGGTACCAATTATCATCATTTTACTGTGTGCTACACAAAAAGCTAAGTGGGCTAAAGTACCTTCAGGACGCGTAAAATCAATTAATACATCAAATTTGTCTTTTGCTTGTTCTAAATTGTCGGTGACTTTTATGTTACAAACGCCGATTCCTGCAAGCTCTCCCGCATCACTACCGACCAATGAAGAGCCCTTTCTCTCAAAAGCCGCACCTAAGGTAACACCGTCAATTTGAGAAATAGCTTGGATGAGCTGTCGTCCCATCTTGCCGCCAGCGCCAGCGATTGCAATACGAATCATATTTGTTGACATATAACTATCCTTAACTTTTTTTTAGATTTAGATAAATAAATATTATAGCGGAAAATAAAAAAGTTATACATAATTCAAAATTATATACTTTTTCAACGTTGTTTTTAAGGAAACGTTATAGGAGACAATCATGAGATGTCCATGGTATTTTGGCTGGAACATTGTTATTGCAGCTGCACTTTTAACCCTGCTATCTAGTGGACTGAGAATGAGCATGGGGGTGTTTTTTCTACCTATCGCAAATGATCTGGGTTTTAGTCGTAGCGTCTTGTCAGGCATTATTGCTATTGGTATGTTGTTTTCGGGTATTGCCATGCCGATAGCCGGCTACTTAGTGGGTAAATATGGTACGCGCTTTGTGTTGTTAATTGGTGCAGTGATGATTATTCTCTCAACAATATGGTCAGCAATGTCTCGTGTTTATTGGAACTTCCTTTTTTCGTTTGGTATTGCTTTGTCATTTGGTACTTCATTTGTGGGGGCTGTCAGTTTTACGCCTATTGTGGCGAAATGGTTTCATAAGCGAAGAGGGTTAGCACTATTTATTGTATCAACAGGCAGTATGGCTGGCATTGCTGTGATGCTACCTGTATTTGCCTTTTTTATTCCGTTATATGGTTGGCAAAATACGTTAGTGGCGTTTTCACTATTTTTTATGATTCTAGCCATGCCCATTGCACTGTTTATTATGAAAGATAATCACGCTGATATCGACCGGCCAGAACAAGCGACAGTGCAAACACAACCGGTTAATATCAAACTTATTGATGTCTTAAAAACACGTCCTTTTTGGCAACTTAGTTTTGGGCTTTTCACTTGTGGATTTAGTATGAATTTATTAGGCACACATGGTGTCCCAATGTTGGTTGATCATGGTTTTGATTCGGTAACCAGTTCTACAGGAATTGGCTTGATAGGTTTAGTTGCCATTTTTAGTACTTTAGTGCTGGGTTATATATCTGATATTGTGCAACGTAAAAACATTTTGATGCTCGTTTATTTGGTTCGAGGAATCGGTTTTATTGCGTTGGTCTTAGCCTCGACCAAATGGCAACTTTTTACTATCGCGGCTATTGGTGGTTTAGTTTGGGCAGGTGCATTATCTACATCAGGGGCAATAACTGCCGATATTTATGGTGTAAAAATTGTTGGATTACTTTCTGGATTAACTTACTTAGGTCATCAAATCGGTGCCATGATAGGTTCGTGGTTAGGTGGTTGGGCGTATGATAATTTACATACCCATTTAGTCGCTTTTGGTGCAGCAAGCATCTTATTACTCATGGCTGCATTGAGTTCCTATTTTCTACCTAAAAACTTAAAAAAGATTGGATAGATTGATAAGTAAAAATGGACGCGAGCAAGCGTCCATGTTTTTTATAATACTTTTAATAACTCGACATCAAAAATAAGTGCACTATACGGTGGAATAGATGCACCTGCACCATGTGCGCCATAAGCTAACTCTTGTGGAATGTATAATCGCCATTTTGAACCTTCTGGCATTAATTGTAATGCTTCAACCCACCCAGGAATCACGCCATTAACTGGGAATTCAGCAGGTTGACCACGTTCAACTGAACTATCAAACACGGTTCCATCAATTAATTGCCCTGTGTAATGTACTTGTACGCGATCGGTTGCTTTAGGTAAAGCGCCATTACCTTTGGTAATGATTTGATACTGTAAACCTGATTCAGTCGATTTTACCCCTTCTTTTTTTAGATTTTGTGCAAGAAACTCTTTACCTGCTTGTGCAATCTTTTCTGCTTGCTTAGCTTTTTCTTGGGTAGCTTGTTCATGAATTTGACGAAGTGCATCATGTAGTTCTTGTAATGGTAATGCGGGTTGATTGCCTGATAGCACATCTTCCATCGCCAATTTTAACGCATTAAGTTCTAAATTTTTTAATCCTGACTCTTTTAATTGTTGTCCAATTTGTAATCCAATTGCATAGCTGGCTTTTTGTTCGATAGTTTCTAATTTCATTTTTGACCTTTAATGATGAGTTGATAAGGTTTATAAAGAAGTTTATAAGTTTGTAGATACGCGCATAAAAGTCAAGAAGTAATTTGTTTTAGTCGTAAATAATGACCATTTCATCACTCAATAACAAAGAATTTGTTAATTTGGCTAGCACTTAGCCAAAATATCAGCGATAATAGACGTTATTAAATTTTAAAAATGGATTAAGTGTAGATGCAGTTTCGTAAATTTACCTCGCTTGTCATTGTAACTAGTGTGTTATTAACTGGTTGTTCAGTCGTTGATCGTTGGGTCTACCGACCAGATATCAATCAAGGTAATTATGTAACACCAGAAGCAATTGAACTATTAAAAACAGGTCAAACCAAAGATCAGGTTGTATTTATCATGGGATCACCAATGTTAACCTCTATTTTTGGTGATAATGTTTGGTATTATGTATTTCGACAACAACCACAGCATGGTCAAGTAAGCCAAAGAAATTATACTGTTTACTTTAACGAAATGGGTATTGTCACTGATATTAAAGCTACAGAGTTAGAGGGTTCTAAATCGTTAGAAGAAATGAATCAACAACAGATATCCGATCCTATTGATATTAAATCAGATGATGAGCAAAGTAGTTCAGAAGCGAAATCTGAATCTGACTCTCAATAAATACTAACCTCGCTAAATAGCGAGGTTTATATCATGCTGTAATTAATATCTAGAACCTAACATCGGTATCAACACTAACATACCAACGAATAGCAACACATAAGTTAATACTATAGCAATAATAGTAATCAACAATAATTTCCAATAAGAATGCAAGTTAGTAATTGCATTTACTAGATCTTCACCTCTTTTTGTATTAGCAGTCAGGCTAAATGCACTACCCGATTGAAAGAGCTTTATTCCAGCAATAAGGAGCGGCACACCAAAAATTGCAGTGATGATACCTAAGCAAGTTAATGCACCAGAAATAATTGATATAACACCACAAATCTGTTGCATCACCGCAATGAAGCGTAGACGTTTTTGGAGTAATTCTGTTATTTGAATGGAAATTATATTTGTGTTGTTTGTGTCCATTTTCATTCCTTATATTATTTATTGCACTATTTAAAAATGGCAGATAGAATAACAGGTTTTTGATTGAAGTCGAGGTGTTTTGTTGGCTAATTTTTGTCTAAACCGCTTTTCGGTAGCACCAATGCTCGATTGGACCGATAAGCACTGCCGTTATTTTCATCGCATATTAACTAAGCAAACATTGTTGTATACCGAAATGGTTACAACCGGTGCGATTTTATTTGGTAAAGGTGATTATTTAGATTTTAATTTAGCTGAACAACCTTTATGTCTACAATTAGGTGGCAGCGATCCTGTTGCACTTGCAAAGTGTGCTAAATTGGCTGAGCAACGAGGCTATAACGAAATTAATCTTAATGTCGGTTGCCCTTCGGACCGTGTGCAAAATGGGATGTTTGGCGCTTGCTTGATGGGCAATGCTGATTTAGTGGCAAGATGTGTATCGGCGATGCAAGAGCAGGTTGATATTCCCGTTACGGTCAAAACAAGAATTGGTATTGATCATTTAGATAGTTATGACTTTTTACGTCAATTCATTGATACACTTTTACCTTTTACTAATACCTTTATTGTTCATGCTCGCAAAGCATGGTTATCGGGGCTTAGTCCAAAAGAAAATCGTGAAGTCCCTCCATTAGATTATGCTCGTGTTTATCAATTAAAGTGCGACTATCCACAATTAACTATTGCGCTTAATGGTGGCGTAAAAACAATTAATGAGATCAAACATCATTTACAATTTGTTGATGGGGTGATGGTTGGTCGGGAAGCTTATCAAAATCCTTTGTTACTGGCTGAAATTGATGCTCAAATTTTTGGTATCGATAAACCAAGTATTGATGGTATATCAGCTATAAAAGCTTTATATCCTTATATCGAACAGCAATTGACCCAAGGTGCACAATTAAATCATATCATGCGTCACACCCTAGGTATTTTTAATGGTCGCAAAGGTGCTAAACAGTGGCGTCGTTATCTCAGTGAAAATGCTCATAAAAAAGGCGCGGGGATTGAAGTCGTTGAACAGGCGTTGGCTTTTATTCATTAATTTTTGAATAAAAAACATTCAAAATGCTTAATTATCGGCATTTGTATCGAGTTATAAAAACAGTATATACTAAGTGCCAATTCTTCTAATGGTTAAAATCAGTGCGTTTAAATTCAAGTCAACAACAAGCGGTTGAATATGTATCCGGACCTTGTTTAGTTTTAGCTGGGGCTGGTTCTGGCAAAACTCGTGTTATTATTAATAAAATCGCGTATTTAATACGCGTTAAAGAGTATTTGCCTCGTCATATTGTTGCGGTAACGTTTACCAACAAAGCTGCGCGAGAAATGAAAGAGCGAATTGCTTTGTCTTTGACTAAAAAAGAGACGCGAGGGTTAAAAATTTCGACCTTCCATACTTTAGGCCTTGATATTGTGCGCCGAGAGTATCACCATCTTGGCATTAAAGCTAATTTTTCATTATTTGATGATCATGATCAAATTGCCTTACTAAAAGAATTGACTTTGCAATGGCTAGAAGGTGATAAAGATTTAATTAACCAATTGCGATCAGCCATTTCGAATTGGAAAAATGATATTATTGATGCAACTGTCGCTATGGCACGAGCTCAAACCAATAAAGAAAAGTTATTTGCCCATTGTTATCAACTTTATGAAAAACAATTAAAAGCATGTAGTATTTTGGATTTTGATGATCTCATTTTGCTTCCTACTTTATTATTAAAAAACAATCAAGAAGTGCGGGAAAAATGGCAAAATCGTGTGCGCTATTTACTGGTTGATGAGTATCAAGATACCAATACTAGTCAGTATGAGTTTATCAAATTATTAGTTGGCAACCGCGCTAAATTTACTGTTGTTGGGGATGATGACCAATCGATATATTCTTGGCGAGGCGCTCGTCCACAAAATTTAGTGTTACTTAAGCAAGATTTTCCTCAATTAGCCGTGATTAAGTTAGAGCAAAATTATCGTTCTTCAGGTCGTATTTTAAAAGTAGCTAATATTTTAATTGAAAATAATCCCCATATATTTGAAAAAAAGCTGTTTTCGGAACATGGTTACGGTGAAGTATTAAGAGTGATTACGGCTGATAGTGAAGAGCACGAATCTGAAAAAGTAGTTAATGATTTAATTGCTCATCGCTTTGCTAATAATAGCCAATATGGTCAATATGCAATTTTATATCGAGGTAACCATCAAGCGCGTTTAATTGAAAAGATGCTAATGCAATATCGAATTCCTTATCGTATATCAGGTGGTACGTCGTTTTTTTCTCGTATCGAAATTAAAGACTTAATGGCTTATTTACGTTTACTAACTAATCCTGATGACGATAATGCTTTTATTCGCATTATCAATACACCAAAAAGAGAAATTGGCCCAGCGACGATACAAAAACTTGGGGAATGGGCAAATCATCGCGGTGTTAGTTTATTTCAAGCTAGTCATGATATGGGACTAACAGAAGTGTTATCCGGTAAACGAATGGAGTCTTTACAATTATTTATTCAATGGTTTGACTCACTTATTCAGCAATCACATAGTGAACCTATGAATGCTATTCATGAACTCATACATGGTATTCACTATGAAAGCTGGATCTATGAAACATCAGCTTCCCCAACCGCAGGGCAAATGCGAATGCGTAATGTAGAACAGTTAGTAAGCTGGTTAAATGATATGCTTCAAGGTGATGACCTAGATGAAGGAATGACACTTGAGCAAGCTGTCGCTAGGTTTACTTTGCGAGATATGTTAGAACGTAATGAATCGGAAGAAGAGTTAGATCAAGTTCAGTTAATGACGTTGCATGCATCTAAAGGGCTCGAATTTCCTTATGTCTACCTAGTTGGTATGTCTGAAGGGCTATTACCTCATCAAACCAGTATTGATGAAGATAATATTGAAGAAGAGCGTCGTTTAGCTTATGTTGGGATTACGCGTGCTCAACGAGAATTAACTTTCTCATTTAGTCGCCAACGTAAACAATTTGGGGAAACAATGTATGTTGAACCAAGTCGATTTTTATTAGAGTTACCTCAAGATGATTTAGCATGGCAAGATCAATCAACTGAATTATCACCCGAAAAAAAAATGCAACAAGGGCAGAGTCGGTTAGCAATGCTTAAAGCTCAAATTGCTAGTGCTAAACAATAATCCTTATTATCATAAAAATAAGAGTTGATACGTTTTAATGGATGGTTAATAAGCTCGTTTAATGCTTTTTGGGATTAACTATGATAGTTCTACACGCTAACTTTGTATGGATTGTTACCCACTGGAGAATAGTCAACATTTTAATAAAACCGGTTAGTGAAACCAATAAATTATTATTATTATCTTTATGTAAGTTGTAATAGGTTACTTGGTCATTCACATCCAATAAAGTTAGAGTAATCTAGTTTGTTTTTACAATAGATATTTTTCAATTATATTTTATAATATGACATTATTATAAACCATGAATTATGACTGATAACGTTCAAGAAATGGAAGAATTGATGATATTTTGTCAACCTAACTAGATAAAGCATTAAAAATCATTGACGGATCAAAATAGCTTTATATAATGTTCAGCGTCTTTTCTACAAAACATATCATTGTCTCCTTAGCTCAGCTGGATAGAGCAACGGCCTTCTAAGCCGTAGGTCACAGGTTCGAATCCTGTAGGGGACGCCATTTGGTTAACGATACAAGGCGACCGACCACGATTTAACCCTTATAAAACCTTTGATTGAGCAATATTTGACGCGATTAAGGGCGATACTAGCCGATTGACAACGACAATCTAATAACGGTATATTTACGGTATATTTCAATATCGTAACTAAAAATACCGTAATTATGCTAACTATAAAAGCTATTGACTCAGCAAAGCCCAAAGATAAAGCCTACAAGCTACCAGATTTTGAAAGCTTATATTTGTATATCACACCATCAGGTACTAAGTCATGGCGATACGATTACCAGTTTAATGGTAAAAGGAAAACCTTAACTATCGGTAAATATCCATATATTAGTTTATCTGATGCTCGTAATGAAAAGGAACTTGCCAAACAACTATTGGCGCACGGCAAAGACCCAAGCTTTGAGCGCAAAAAAAGTGCTTTATTGGCTAATGTTGAACGTGACAATACTTTTAAATCAATTGCAAGCGAATGGCATTCATCTAAAAAATCGACATGGTCAAAAAAATATGCAAATGAAATAATTAGCATATTTGAGCGCGATATTTTTCCATATATTGGTAATGAACCAATTACTAAAATCAAACCACTGGAAATGCTAACGGTATTAAAAGCTATTGAAAGTCGCGGTGCTTTAGAAATAGCAAAAAAAGCGAGAATGCGATGTGGTGAAGTTTTTAGATATGCAATTATTACCGGTAGGGCGGAAGTTAATCCGACGGCTGAATTATCAAGCGCAATGGCTAAAACTCAGTCAAAAAATTTTCCTTTTTTAGCTACTGATGCCGAAATGTCGGAATTTTTAAATGCGCTTAAAGGTTATTCTGGCAATATTTTAACACGGTATGCAACTATGCTTTTGATATATACCGTCCCGCGCACAATAGAGCTACTTACATTGAAATGGTCCGATATTAACTTTGAGCAGAAATTAGCAACGATTGATGAGGAAGTTGTTAAAAAAGACAGGGTGCATTTAATCCCGTTAGCTACGCAGTCGATAGAAATATTAAAATTTTTACAGCCAATAACTGGGCACGGTGAGTATGTTTTTCCGAATAGAAATCACCCATCAAAGCCGATGTCGAACGGCGCAATACTTCATGTCATTCGACGATTGGGATTTGCTAACCGTGCAAGCGGGCACGGCTTTAGGCATCAGTTTTCTAGTATTTTAAATGAGCATGGCTTTAATAGTGATTGGATAGAGAAACAATTAAATCATGAGGAAGGCAGTGTGCGAGGTATTTACAACCACGCACAATATTTGGAGGGTAGGCGTGAAATGATGCAGTGGTATGCTGATTATATCGATAATCTAACTGATTGATTATTTTTCTGTTTTTCTTGATATTCTTGCTCTTTTTGTTCTAAATAAAAATTTACTGTTGACAACTTCCATCTAGGTTGCCTACCCAAATACAAATCAGGTTTTGGGAATTTTTTTGCCGCTATCCATTTATCTAGCGTGGACAGGTCGAGATTGCCAACGTATGCGCATACTTGAGCTTTTGTGTATCTAGGATCCTCAATTGTATAATCAGTCATCATTATTCGTCTCCCGCTTTAATTGATAATATGTTTTAATCAGTTTTTGAATCTCTTCAATGCTGATATCTGTTGTTAATTCGAGGCAGTTATCAATCACTGATTTTAAAAAATTTAATAAATATTGATTGAGTTCATTATTTTTTCCATTTTTGATTGAGTTGCTCAAACATTCAGTTAATGAATGAATTACTTCTGATAACGTTATTGATTTGTATTTATAATAACCAAATTCTCTGGTGCTATTTCTTAGTTCTGTTAATTTGTTTCTTATTCTCAATGCATTACGTTCGTGTAGTGTAATTGTTAATCTTAATCCATTAATTTTAGTTAATAAATTTTCGGCGCATTCGCTTGTAACGTAATGACCAAACTGACTTTCTTTCATTACAAATGATTTCTCACCGTCTAAATTTAAAACTGTCTCTATTTTGTATTTTTTTAAAGTCATTTTATACTCCTAACTCAATCATTTTTGCATTCATCTTTATTTATTTCATCATCCGGTAATTCGCTATATTTGTTACATGTATTAGTTTTAGGTTTTAAAATCCCGCTATTTATTACGTTTAGCCATTTATCTATTGATTCGAGAGTTGTTAGTAATTTACATTTTTTCATTAAGCATTTCCCGCTGTCTTTAGTGTAGTTAGTCATGTTTGGTCCTTAGTTTGCTGTATCTCTTAATCTCTTTCACTTAATTACCTCTCGATAAAACCATTCTGTAATGTCATGGGTAAATTCAAATGCAAATGGTGTGTGGCTATATGACAGCCCTGTATCATCACAATCAACGCCAATAAAATATGTTGGGTGCAGGATGTATTCATCATCCTCAAATATCACGTTGCTTACCTTAGTGTTTCCGCTTATCCATATTAATTTAGCGTCATGACAGGCGTTTAGTATTAGAGCTAAATCGTGGTCATCTTCAGCCCTTAAATACCAATTACCTTTTATTAAACGTTTGATTATTTTTTTGTTTGTCAATTAATCACCTCTACGAGAGTATGACCACTGACAGTAACTACATCACATTTACTGCCACAAAACGGGCAGGGTTTTAATTGTTCAGTCATGTTTATTTCCTTTAGTTAATCGTTTAAATCAAAATCCAACTGACACGAAAACAATTCACATGATTCAGAACATGAGCCAGAATCGTAACCCCCGCGCCCTCTAATCGTTGCTAAAATTTCATCTCGTGTATGGTTTTGGTACATAGCCATGATTGAAATCAACGAATTGTTACCTCTGTACATGATCTTGTTAGCCTGTTGCCGACGTTCCACAACACGGACATCGGGGGCATTGATTAGATTGATAAAATCCTCCGCCATTTTTGGCTCGTCACGGGTAGCAAGCGCAATTTTGTTGACGCTTTTTTTGATACAAAAAACGCAGTTTCCGAGATGCTCCGGTAAATCTAAATCAAACGGCTGAGTTTTCCACCAGTTGATAACGTCCTGTTTATCAAAATCGCATATATCGGCTAAATATTTATAACCCTGTTTGGGTTTTAATCGTCTAGGCTCGTCAGCTCGAATGCCTAGCCACGTTATATAATTACCGTTGCCGTACGTCTCGTTACAATATCGTGTAAATGGCTCGAATTTCATTGTGCGAGTACAGAATGCACCGTGAACGTACGGCGTTCCGTATTTATAGCAAACGTCCCGAAACGGCTGTAAATCCGGCTGGAGTTCATCTAGTGTTATCACGCGATACGAATTAGCTTGCCCAAGTTCTGGGTTCACAACTACACGTAAACACGTTAGTTTTATCCCCCAATGTTTAACCATGTCTTTTATAAATTCATAGGTTTTTGGATGTTCTGTGCCTGTATCCATAAAAATAAAATCCGTGTTAGGGTGGCGTGTTTTCATTAAATGAACTAGATATGCGGACGAACGACCGCCGCTAAAGCTGACAACGTTTTTCATAGAGATACCAATTTAGATAATAGTTATCGCACACTGAATGAATAGTGCGGTATTTTTGATTTAAATAAATTGATCTTTAAATTTAATTGATTTAGGGTGAAAATTTATTTTAATAAAAGGGTATAACGAGGGTTCTAAATCTGAGTGCATTGGATTTATTTATAATTTCACTATTTGTTATTTGGTGGTTTTATGCAATTGTTCTCATAATTGGTATTGTAATTTTATTCGTTGCTAAGGAAACAGTTACTCGATGGATTGGTGTGATATTAATGCTAATACCAATATGTTGTTATCTTTTTGGTTTTTTAGTGTTTGTACTTTATAGATAAAATGATTATAACTTACTCTCATTAATTCATATTTTAACCAGTCTTATTAGGTTAGCTAAATCAATGGGTTAGCGGTATTATAAAAATACTTATCAACAGATTTTGGGGGTTAAAAAAGGAATAAAGCCCTTTTTAATAATAAAATTTAAATATCTATTTCGGTTTGCAGCTTAATAAAATTACTTATTAAAATGAAAGTATAAGATTGAACTTATTTAGATAGTTATAGGCATTGTAAATTTATTTTATTACGATAAGATATCAAGCCTAAATTATCTAAAAATTTTAGAAATTGGTCATATTAAAAAAAAATTTGATGAATAAACCCAAAAAAAGATACTAAAATAAAGAAGACAGTCCTAAATCTATTCGGATAGCTAAAAAACAGTCATGCAAATATTTCAAAAAATATTTTATATAACATATTAACAGGGACTATTATTAGTGCTATTTTGTGGCTCATGATAGCTAGTATATTATTACTTTCTTTTAGATTTTTTTGTCTAAATCTGATTCGTAAATAAATTTGTAAATAATGCTTTTGGCTGTATAGTATGTTTTATTTACATAAGAGAAATTTATATGGATATACTTAAGAGATTAGTTAAGGGAGAACTAAGTCTAGCTGTAACTTTTTGGTGTTTTCTTATTCCAAGTTGCATATTACCATTTGTAATTATTGTTAAATTAATTACAGAATATGGAATATCAATAACAGCAGTAATTACCATAATTTTGCTTGTTATTATTCAATTTATCATTGCATGCATGGTTACATCAGGTATTTTTTTCATTTTACGAAATAAAAAAATTACCTTTGAGAGTATCATAGCATTTATTATTTCAATTTTAAATTTAATCTATTCAACCTATTTTCTGTTAAAAATTATTCATCTGTTGCATTAATATTTATGAACTACTAAAAAGCTCATATTTTATCAAACTAGATACCTCCCATTAAAAGGCATTTAGTTTGATTGTATACCGCCACAATTCCGACGCATGGTTTAAAGTCTCTCCGATCAATATCGTAAATAGGTCTATCAGTTGAGCGAGTAAAAATATACTCACAATTATTCCCATTCTCCAGTAACGTATTCATTACGAACAGTTATCAGCTTGTCTTTCTTAATATAAGGTTATAATCCTTCAGTTATCTTCCCAAATATACGATAAGTAAACCTGCTCGTTTTTTCGTGTTCACCGTAACCTTGTGTTACAGCTATACTAAAACTTGCTGTATTCTTGCCATTCTGCGTTACACGTAACTCGCAATCTTTTCCTACTAAATTTAGTGTTTTATACTATAAACATGTTATCTTATTGTGATTATGTTTATGAATTGGGTTCAATATTATCTTTGTACTCAAACTATAGAGAATTTGCTTTTTGTGTTTGTAACAATATTTTCCTTTGCTGGCTTTACACATATCACTAATTATATTTATCCTGCTTTTTTAATGAATTATGGAACAGAAGCGACAATTGGAAATTATTTTTTTGTCCCTACTTTTCTTATGTTTTACGGCATATTGGTTTATTTTTTGGATTACTAGTCATTAATCGAAAAGTATATGACCACTCAGGTATTTTCAACATAAGCGAAAAGCAAATCAAAAAACGCATTAATAAATATGAAGTTTATTTTCTACCTGTACAATATTGGGGTGTAATCTCGTTTTGTATTGGTTTTATTATTTTATTAGTTCAAATTATATATAGAATTATTTATGTAACATCCCTCTATTTGCCATCTTCTCTTTAGAATAATTTTTTTCTATTTGTTTAATTCGTTCATCAAGCTCTTGCAGAAATTTAATAACTTCCATTTCGATTTCTTGAGCTAAATTTTCGTCATAATTAATGCGGACACATTTGTAACTTAAATTGTCGGGTAATCTATCGTCATAACTCACAAAATCACACCATTTTCGACCCGTACACATCATTTGCCATTGCATTTGTAATATGTATTCTCGTTTTGGTTTTAGTGACTGAATGAATTCTAAATGTGTCCATGTATTAGGGCATTTTATTTCGATTAACCCGTCATCATTTACTAGTCCGTCGGGACTGGCTCCAGCATTTTCGATTGTGGGATGGGGAATAAATCCCACTTCTGTAACGGTTATATCAAATTGATTTAATACATATAGCTCTCTGGCTGTTGGCTCTAACTCTGTGCCACGTTGCATGGCTGTATTAGTGCGTGATTCGGTAGGTGTTTCAGTCAGTCGCTCGCAAATCAACTGAGCCATGTAATTTTGGCGAGATGCGGCATGTCCGCTTTTTTTAGGTTTCGCCATTACATCACTTATACGACTAGCCGTTACTTTACCTAGACGCGCGTTAAACCATTCATCCGTTCTCTGTTCCATTTGCGTCTGCCACTTTTGCTACGCTTTCATAGATGCGACGTTTTTCGTCTGCTCCGATAAGTTTTTGATCTTCAATTGATAATGATTTCCAAAATTCAGCCATTGCATCAATTCCCTTTTGTGCGGATTGTTCAACCGCTTTTATTAATGATTCCCGTTTTTTGTTTAACTCATCCTCATTAATTTTTTGCGCCTGTTTTTCTTCTTCTGGTAAATCCTCACCGGCGTAAATATAAAACCCTAGCCCAAACATTGATATAGCTTTGGTCAAACACCGCATTGTCGCTTTATTTATATCCACTGAATTAGGATTTTTAATGGCGTGGTTTTTGAAGTCCATAACAGGTAACCACATGAATCGAGTTGCTTCGTTCTTGTCTTCTTTTATTGTCAAAGTGACGCTTACCGTCATAGAGCCATCCAATTCTATAGCTGGAGAGTTAATTATGTACGTAGATTGTGGATAATGTTTCATTAATACACCCCAAGCCCAAGCCCAAGACAAATATGTAAGACCGTTTTTTTTCTCTATTTTGTCGTTAACATTAATTGAGGACAGGGTGTCCCAGATTTTCTTTTCAAATGATTCTTCCATTTGCATATTCTCTCTAATTAGTTGCTATCTTAAACATCCAGTGAAACAGCATAAACAACATGCCAATCGTTAGTACACACGTACAAAAAAGGGCGTACATTTGTTCGCCCTTGTTTAGTCTATAATCATTTCTAAATCGATCTGTTTGATAAACATTACAGCCGACATGATCTGTTGGTATTGTGTTCATTTATACTCCCTCGGGGCGTTTTGTGAGAGATTTTCGCCAGTCGATGCGGTCCGTGTCTATAGCTAAAACACATCCTCTATACTTACCAAAATCATATCGCCAAAGACAATTATCTGATGATGGATTTTTTGTATAGAAATACACTTCTCCATCTTCATCCATTGCCGCCCATTTCCATTTTTTATCAATCATTGCCCACATTTCTGTGGTGATTGGTAATTCATGTGATTTGATACGATAGTTTGTATCCAGATCAATATCCCTAGCAACAGATGATATCCACTTTTCGCAGTGGCAAGCATAAAATTCAACCTCAATCCCCTGCATTTTTGCTAATAAAATTTGAACCATATGTTCTTGTTCTGCATTCTGTGGTGTTAATTTATCCATTGTTTTATTCCTCGTCTGTAAAATAGTCATCAAGCCAAAGCTTGAAACTCTCTTGTGATGCATGTTCCGCTGTTACGCATTCCCAGTGCCCGTAATCCTCGTGAAACCCGCCTCTCTCTAACAGTTCAATGCATAACTCTTTAATGTAGATATCTGTGTAATTAGCTGAGTATTTGTGTGATCTGATTTTTAGCTCCAACAAATTCAGATAGTCAGATTTCCACTCCTGATAATTGTTTTTTATTCCACCATGGTTTTTAATCAGTTGTTCAACTACTGCGCGCGGTACACACGCATATACCGTTTCTGTTGGATATTCTTTATCTTCTGCATATTTGGATATCAACTCATCAGCGATAGACGGGAATCCGAGTTCAAATGATGTGTATTCTCGTGTATCATCAAATTCTGAGCGAGGCGTACAGTGATGTAGATAACTGCATTGTATTGATACTGAAAAACCATCATTGCAAATCAATCGATTGATTGTGCGGTAAAATCCAAAAAGTTTTTTTCGGTTTGCATTTAAAAAATCATCTAAACTCATTTTTCACCTTGAAGATTCAGTAAAAAAGCCCTCAAATGAGGGCAAATAGGATGTAGCGTGCCGTCTTTCCGAGCTGTCGTGTATATTAATTAATAGTATTGATTTATTTTTTTATTCAATTCCGCTCTAGCCTGTGAATAGCAAATGTCTGTTACAAACTGGGCAAATATATTTTGGTCAACGGCATTATTTTCTAAATATTGGGATATCAAATCGATTATCGGCTGGTCGTTGTTGTTACTAAAATTTTGCATCAACTCATTTGCTCGTTTATCGATTTCCTCGTCTAGTTCGTCGTTATTTTCGATATTCCGCATCATGTTTTGATATTGTTTTTCGTAACCGTTTTCTACACATTGATATAAGTTTTTCATGATCAATTCCTTATATTTATTTCAAACTAGATATCTCTCACTGAAAGGCATTTAGTTTGATTGTTTACCGCCTGTATTGAGTTACCGCCACAGTCCCGACGCATGGTTTAAAGTCGCGCCGTTCGACTATCTAATCAAAACCGCAGTATGTTCATATGCCCCTGCTAGCTACTTGAATCTTCTTAACTTGTTAAATAACTCGTAGTCTTGTTTAACTTTGTTGTTAAGTTGATTTGTTTTGATGTTTAATAATTTAAGATATCTAAAATTAAATGTCAATAAAATAATTAAGTAATCTAAAATATATTTTAGAAATTTAAAATTGGTTATATTAGGAGTCAGGAAATCTAATTTGTAAAAGATTTAGGTTTTTAGATGTGTTTATGCGGATTTTAGGCATGAAAAAACCCGCGCAAGGCGGGTTCGTGATTTATTTTTTTATCGATAAATTAATAATTTGTATAAATGCTAAAAAAACACAGATTAGGCTTGATATTGTCAATGCAATTGATATATACAAAGTGTTGGTGATTATGGGGGTAATGAAGCACATTATTCCTGAAAAAAAAGTTAATATTAACTCGATAAACATTATTAAATAAAATAGAATAAGCGCCTTAAAATAACCATATTTTTTAAACTTATTAATATGATTTCCATTTATGCCTAAAGCAATAGTTAACGATGCAATTAGAAAACCCAAAATGGTTCCGGAAAATTCGCAGATAGAAGAACCATAAGCTTCAATATTTATTTCCTGCACGATGCTTAGGAACAAATAAGAAATTGTAAATCCAATAGCATTAGATATTGTTACCACGATTAATGGTATAATGGTTTTGCTCATTCAACAATCCTCCTGAGCATATTATACTGTGTTTATGTACAGTGTCTATTGTTTTAGCAATTCTTTTATTATTTTCTTTGAGTTTTGATATCTGGATTCCATTGCAAAAGGAATTTCAGAAGAAACTTTGTGATCGACGTGGTCACATAATATGTTTTCATCTAAATATAATTCGACTGCATGATCTGCCATTTCTTCTTTTGCCATGAATTTCATCTTTTCTATTTCGTTCATCTTATTTTCAATTAAATATTGTGTTAATTTTTTAATATTTTTACCTCTTTTCGGTTTAATTGTAATCTCTAAGCAATCCAATAATTCTTCATTTACACCACTAATACCAAAAAAACCAAGCACTCCAGAACTTTTAGCTTCAACTTTTATAGTGGTTTTACCTATAAATTCAAGTTTCATTGCTGTTTCTGCTGTTACATTTTTGCAAATCGGTTCAAATATTATGTGCCCATTACTTGCATCCATGTAAGAAGAGTTAATGTAACTATAAAATCTATTTATTTTTGCCGATAATAAAGTTGGACCATAACCAATTATGTTATTTTTTATAATAAAGTATGAAGAAAAACCAATACTTTCATCTTTATCTAGTATTGATTGAATTTCTGTTACAGAAAGATCTTGTGTGTTGATTTTTTTTATTAAATCAGTGCTGTTGATTTTTACAAAAACATATACGTCTTTTAAAATCTTAGCAATAAATTCACTTGAATATGCATGCTGATTTTTGATTATATTATCTACTATATCTTTGAAATTAATGTCTATTTTTTCTTTTTTATCTTCGTCAGAATTTTCTTTCTGCTCATAAACTTTATAATAAGATATTTTCATCCTAACTCCTTATATTCTAGTTATTTAGTTATTTATTTAAAAATCAACCATTTTGTACTTATTATTTTTATCATCTTTTTCTTCTAAATATTCTATGCTCAACCATTGTTCCAATAATTCTTATTTGTTGTTTTAATGTGCTCATAATTGTGTAGTCTGGATTTAATGGAATAAGCTCAAACTGCATTCTTTCATGCTCATCATAGCCCAGTTCTCTATATTTTTTAAATGTGGCTTCAGACTCCCCGTTCATTGCTACTACAAATTCACCGGGTGTTGGTTTTACAGCAGGATCAATAATAACAACATCACCTTCTTTAAACTCAGGTTCCATAGAGTCGCCTTTAATTTTTAATGCAAATGCTTTATCCGATAATTCTAATGATGTCATAATATATTCAAATCCAGTTGAATCTCTTAATTCACAAGACTCTGTCCATACTCCTGCTTGTACATAACTTATAAGTGGAACTTTAAATGATTTTAGTGATGCGGGAACGACATTGGTTTCTTCTCCGCCATTTAGAAGCCATGCAAAATCGCATTCAAGTGCAATTGATAAATCAAATAAATTTTTAGCACTTGGCGAAGTTGTGTCTGATTCCCATTGAGATATAGAACCATGACTAGCGTCCTGTAGAGATTTAGCCAAGTCTTTTTGCGTAAGATTTAATGCTTTTCTTCGCCTACGTATTCTTTGACCAATTGTTTCTGTTGCCATATGACACCTCTTTTTTTATTTAAGTTATCTTAAATCATATTGACTTAAGATTTCTAACAATGTAATATTTCAGAAAACTAAAATTATTGAGTTTAAATTATGCTAAAAAAAACAGTTCTAACTTATTTTAAAAGCCCCAAAAAAATAGCTGATATTTTGATGATTAGTCCTGCTGCTGTTTCTCAATGGGGAAAAATAATCCCAGAAAAAAATGCTTATCGTCTACAAGAATTTACTAATGGAAAATTAAAAGTAGACAGTTCTTTGTACCGAAAAATTAACAGAGACCAAATCAATGGAAAAATTATCAAATAAAGCAGATGAAAGATCGAGAAAGATTGAAAGCATAATCTTGCAGCGTCTTGCAGAGAAAACGCAAACAACTATAGCTCTAGAACTGGAAATGAGTGAATCGAAGATATCTAGATTAAAAAATGATGATCTTCCAGTGATTGCAAAGTTAATTACTTGCTTGGGGTTGAAAGTTGTTCCTGATGATTCGTTAGAGGTTTCGCAAGCAGAGCTTAAATCGATAAAAACGTTAGCAAGAAAATACCTAGAAATTGACGAGATGGCATAAAAAAGCCACTAATTAGCGGTTAGTGGCGTGTGATCACTGAATAGGAGTAAATCACATGGAAAGCATATCAAGATATGAATTTTTAAGCAAGACAGAACTTAACGAAATCGTCAAATACGGTTTTACAAAAAATGGATTTATTAAATTTAAAAAGGCGTATTTGAAGGCTAAGGAGGGTTTATGTTCACAGCAAAAGTAATTAGTTTCTATGACGCTAAACAAGGCGTAAACATGGATAATTTTAAAAAGGGCTATATTGCATTAACTCGAAGCATAAAGCGTGCAGAATGGGCTAAGGACGCAGTAAAACGGACTCTGTGGGAAAATCTATTAATTGATGCTAGCTACAAAAGCAGAGTTGTAAATTTTAAAGGTGTTGACTGGAATTTATTTCGCGGACAACTAGTTACAACTAGGGAAATTTTAGCCAGTCAAATCGAAATTGGAGGGAAACCAGTTAGCGCGTTAATCATACGCAGAGCGTTAGAGTTTTTTGAAAAACAAGGCATGATTTCCAAGTATGGCAACCGTTTAGGCACTGTTATAACTATCACAAATTATGACGCTTATCAGTCGTATTTTTTTGACCAATCAAATGACCAAAAGAATGACCAACCTCATGACCAATGCAAAGTTAATAATAGTAAGGCTTCAAACGGTGTTAATAACCAACCTTGCGACCAATCAAATGACCAAAAGAATGACCAACAGAACAATAAAGTATTAGAACAAGAAAGTAATAATAAAAATAATACCCCTATATCCCCTAAAGGGGAAAAATCTAGTGCTGAAAATTTAGCGAAAGAACTTTTGGCATATTACAACCAATCACGTAATGCACGTTGTCAAGATTACAGTCCGTTCTTGAAAGTTTTGGATAAATACAATCTGGATGAAATCAAGCTTGTTATTGATTGGTTTGATGCTATGGGTAAAGCAAAAGCTAAGCCGCAAAACATTTGCCGTATAACTTACTTTGATGGTTATTTATCAGATGCAATTAAGCGACAGGAATCGTTACAAACTTATCAAAATGTTATTGATACATTCAATGAAATTTGCGGTGAAAAATTAGGATGTGTTGATGAAATAACACCTAAGCGCATTGAAAAAATCGACGCCATTATCAAAGTGGTTTCTAAGCGTAATAGTGATTCCTTGCAAGCGATCCGATCCTACTTTGAAATTTTAATGGAAACTTCATCTGAACTAGATATATGCAACCCTAAAACCAATTGGGCTATGAATTTTGACAACGTTATGACTGTTGAAAAATTAGATAACACACGTTCCAAGTATATGAAATTGCAAGGAGGTTGTCAGTAATGAATACTCAGCAATTAGAAGGTGCGGTTATTGGCGGGCTTTTGCTAAATGGAGCTAATCAGAACTCTTTTGATGTTTTAAATATGCTTTGTGATGAGGTTTTTTCAGTTGGGTTGTATCGAACTCTTTACCAAGAAATCAAACAGCACGCTTTATCTAAAAACTTAATAGACCCATTGATCATCAGTGAAAAATTATCTGGTAATGATTCGGCTAACATGTTTGAAACCATGAAGATGTGCCATAGTGCCGCCAATATTAAAGGCTATGCTCGGATGTTGGTAGAAAATTATCAAACCAACAGAATAAGCTATCTTGTTAAGCAAGCCAGTAACGATATAGCGCAAGCCAATAACTTTGAAAACACTAAAGTGATTATTGGAGAACTGATTAAACAAGTTAATGATTTGTCCACAGAGGTTGATAATGTAGAGCCAATTCACATTAACGATGTGCTGTTAAATATGTTTGATACGCTTGAAAACAGAATGAATGGCAAGGAAAAAATAATCAATCTTGGCTTACCTGATTTAGATAAAAAAATAGGTGGGCTAGAGCCTAGTGATTTTGTAATTATTGCTGGGCGTCCATCAATGGGAAAAACTGAATTTGCATTAGAAGCAATTAAGCAAATGGCTATGAAAGGACAGGGGGTTTTAGTTTTTTCTCTTGAAATGTCAGCCAATCAGTTAGCACAAAGGCAAGTTGCATCATCAACAAATTTGGCTACAAGTAAATTTAGAAGCCCTGAAGAACTAGACGATAGCGAATGGGGAAAAATCAGTATGGGTATTAGTCAATTAACTAATTTACCAATTTGGATGGTTGATATTTCAGATTTAACAATTGAAAAAATTCGTAATATTGCAAGACGACACAAAAGAAAACATCCAGAACTAACTGCTATTTTTATTGATTACTTAGGGTTAATTAAACCTCCTAAAGCTGAAAGATTTGATATTTCCATTGGCATTATTTCTCGTGAACTTAAATCAATGGCAAAAGAGCTTAGAACCCCTGTTTTTGCATTGAGTCAATTATCACGAAAAGTTGAAGAAAGACCAAATAAACGACCAATGAATAGCGATTTACGCAATTCGGGTGAAATTGAACAAGATGCAGATATTACATTGTTTCTTTATCGTGATGAATATTACAACAAAGAAAATTCTAATCAAAAAGGGATAGCTGAAATCATTATTGGTAAGGCTCGAAATGGTGAAGTAGGCACTGTGTATATGAGTTTTATTAATGGGCATTTTCATAATACAGATCAAGCTGTAGCTCATCAATTAGCAACGGCGAAGACAGATGCAAGAAATAAAGCGCCGTTCTAATTTATGCCCATGCGGACGCTATCACATGTTAGACAAAATAGCGTATGACTATGTTACAGCGCTGAGGAAACAAGGCGCAAATATAGCAAAAATTAAATATGAACTATCTGAAAAAGTTAAAAAATATTCGGAAATTGACAAAGAGAAATTACGGGAGTTGATACAAAAATGGCTTACAAGATTACAGCAGAAATTAAAAAAGGTTGGCAAAGTTGGGGGGCAATTGTTTTACACCGTGATTCAAAGTTAACTGAAAAATTATTAATTAAAAAATTATCTACAGTTAAAACACGATTCGGCATATCGAAAGTTGATGTGCATGTGCGTAATTTTACATGTGAGAGGGTTTAGAGATGATTAAAGAAATTCGATTAACTCATGAAGTGGCACGTAATACAGCCATAAATTTTATTAATCAATTACCAGTTGATAGCGAACATCCGTTAAGAATAGTGATTGATGAAGAAAAGCGAACATTAGCACAAAACCGAATGATGTGGGCTGTTTTAAACGATATTGCAAAACAAGTTGAATGGAACGGAGAAAAACTGACAGCAGAAGAATGGAAGCATTTAATCACAGCCAATTTACATGGTCAGAAATGTGTAAAAGGGATTCAAGGAGGATTAGTCTTTATGGGGTTATCTACTCGTAAAATGAACAAAAAAGAGTTTGCTGATGTGGTTACCTGTGCTGAGCAATTTGGCGCCGAAAATGGTGTTAGATTTAGCACAGATGCGCAGGAGGCAATACGACTAGCTGAGCAATATAAAGACCAATTATCTAAGGTGGCATGATGGAAATCAAATTAACAGACAAACAATTTGAACAATTACAAATCGAGTTAATAAAAGAGGTTATTCACAAAACGGATAACAGCAAGAAAAAATTTATTGATGTGACAGTTGTTTTTGGAGATATAAACCAACAACCGCCAAAGACAGGCTTAGTTTCAATTTGCATAGCTAACATTGTAGCACTGGTAGATCATCCAAATTCAATCGTTAAGTCAGATATATTGTTTAACACAGGTCGTGACCATTTCTTTTGTACATCAACCGTTGAGGAAATTAAGCAAATGATAAAAGAGGCTGAAAACAATGAAAGATGAACACAAAGAGCGGCTAAAAAAATATGATGAAACCGAACAAGAATTAGAGAGAAAGCAAAATGAATAAAAAGCACAATATTAAAATGAAAAAATGCAAAGCGTGCGGTAAGAAATTTACATTATTTAATTCGCTGGCTCAAGTTTGTTCAATTGATTGTGCTATTCAGTATGCAAAAGATAACAAAGTTCAGGAACGTGTTAGGCGTCAATTGAAGAAAATAGCTAAAGAGAAAATTAAAACTCGCTCAGATCATCTAGAAGAAGCACAAACTGTATTTAATGCATTTATTCGAGAAAGAGATAAAAACGAGCCGTGCATTAGCTGTGAACGCTATCACAATGGGCAGTATCACGCAGGACACTATCGAAGTGTTGGCGCATGTCCAGAGTTACGCTTCTGTGAACTCAATGTTCATAAACAATGCTCTGCATGTAACAACCACAAATCAGGGAACATAATTGAATATAGAATTAATTTAGTTAAAAAAATAGGTGCTGAAAAAGTTGAATGGTTGGAAGGACCTCATAAGCCAAAAAAATACACTATAGAGCAAATTAAGCAGATTAAAGCTGAATATAAATTTAAGTTAAAAGAATTAAGAAGAGGGGCGCAATGAGAGAAACTAAAGATATTTTAACTGCATGGAAAAATACACGTATTCTTAAGCGAATGGGCACAGAATATCCGTCAAAATCCGCAGGTATTGAAGGTGCGCCTCGTGATTTTGATTATCGTCAATACTTAACCGAAGATGAGGCTCTGATAGTTGATAATGCGGTATTGAAACTTAAACAAGATAATATTGAACACTGGGCTATTTTAACTGCTTTTTATCTTCGTGAAATCTCTTGTAGTAAACAAGCACGAATATTGGGTAAGCAAACAACAGAAATAACTAAAACATTACTTGCCGCAGAATGCTTTATTAGAGGTCATATCATCGAATTGTTTTCGAAAGTGGCATAGTTGACAATGAACATAATTAAGATGTATATTGAAAAAACGTTAGCAAAATCTAACGTTAGGATTAGCCTCCTACTGTTCAGTACGACGTATAAACCGCGTCAGCGGTATTTTTATGCGTAAAGCTTAGTTGCATCTATTCTATGGTGGACTGGGTGAGGGCTCGAAAGAGCGCCGTTTCGTACTAGCGGTAAGGCTAACCTTATTCAGTTCACCTCCAATGATTAGCCTCTGCGGTGGTGATTTATTAAAATCATTAGTACGGAGACAATATTATGTCTAATTCATTAGTCTTTCATAATACTACCATTCAATCAGTTAATCACAATAACCAAATATGGATCACATCAAGCGAACTAGCTAAATTACTTCAATATAAAAGTGCTGACTCAGTAACAAAGATTTATAATCGTAACTTTGACGAATTTACTCGCAAAATGACCGAGACGGTCAAATTGACCGCCTCGAATAACCTTATACAAACTGTAAGGATTTTTTCGCTTAGAGGAGCGCATCTAATCGCAATGCTTGCTAAAACAGAAGTAGCAAAAGAAGTGCGTAAATGGTTGTTAGATTTAGCAGATAAAGAAATCGGTATAAGTACTATTTCAATCGAACAACAACAATTAATCAAACAAGCGGTAAATGAACGTTCATTTAGAACAGGTGAACATTATCAAGCAATTTACACTAAGCTTTATGAGCAATTCAAAATCCCTCGCTATCAAGATTTGCCTGCAAGCCAATTTGAAAATGCTATTAAGTGGTTGGGAGGTATAAATAACAGATGTGGTTTGTCTAATGAAGATTTATATGATTTAGCTCGGCTAGTCTTTGTTGCTAACTATATGAGAGAAAAAATAAAGCTAATAGAGCCAGCTTTAAGGATAATTGATTCATCATATAGTGCATCGTTTCATTCAATGAGCGTTGAATTTTGGCGAGATATTGAATCAGAAAGGTTAATTATTAATAGAGAAACTGCGCATATTAAAACTAATCATCTTACAGCTAAATGGAACAATGTCTTGCCAGTTGTAAGAAATAATTAATTGATACGACTTAAACACTTGACTGTTTAAACGTTTAAACGGATAATATGCCTAAGATGCGGTTCAGAACGCATAAAATATAAGCTCACTAAATAGGTGGGCTTTTTTTATTATTTAAAAGAAAACCTCAATCAAGAGGCTTTTTTGTTATCTCGGTAAAATTTTATTGCTTCAACAACAAGTTTTGCTTCAGATAAACCTAAGTCTATAGCTGTTTGCTTAATCATTGCAATATCATCTATATTTAACTTAAAAGCTTTGTTTTTGATACCACGTTTTTCATTACTACGTTCATTTATTTCAGCTCTTGTTAACGCCATAAATCACCTTGATTTTAAATCGCTAAATTGTTATATTTAAGGTCGCCGGAGAGGTTTCCCTCTCCTTTGAACTACTTTAGATTGCTGGGGAGCTTATCAAAAGTAGCAGAATTAAAATGAGTATTTTGAGTTTCATTTTACTTCTCCTTAAGCCCTCGTCTTAGGTCGGGGGTTTACCTTATCAAGTCCCTTACTTGATGATTATTATTGTAAGGTACCCTACAATAAAAGTCAACAGTTATTACGAAAAAAGTTAAATATTTTTAAATGGATTTATGAAAAAGTTTCTTGTTACTCTGTTATTTATCCCGCTTCTTGCTCATTCAGTACAAAACTTCAATACAGCTAAAACAAAACTCATTCAGTTATATAAATCAAATCCCGAGCAAACAACTTTTTATTGTGGCTGTGAGTTTACATATACAGGTAAAAAGGGTGTAGTTGATTTCACTAAATGCGGATATGAGCCAAGAAAGAATTTAAATAGAGCTAAACGCATTGAATGGGAGCATGTTATGCCTGCGGAGAATTTCGGCCGACATCTACAATGCTGGCGAAATGGTGGGCGTAAAGAGTGCAAAAAAGATGTGACTTTTAATGAAATGGAAGGCGACTTGCATAACTTGCAACCGTCCATCGGAGAAGTTAACGGCGATAGGTCAAATTTCAGATATTCACAGTTTACTAATGAGTTCACGCAATACGGACAATGTAAAAGCGCTGTAGATTTTCAAACTCGTAAATTTCAGCCAAGGGAAGAAATCAGGGGCACAATAGCTCGCACATATTTCTACATGTCAGATAAATACAATATCAATTTATCGAAATCTGAATACAAGCTAATGCAAGCATGGGATAAGATGTATCCACCAAATTCTTGGGAATGCGAGCGAAATCAGCAAATCAAACAAATTCAGGGTAATGATAATAAATTCGTTACTCAGCAATGTAATTAAGCCGACGAAAGTCGGTTTTTTTATGCCTTTTTGCAATCAGCATTAACACACATCGAAACACTATATTTACGCTGATTGTATTTTTTATACCTAAATTTTGAGTATTCACTCATCACAGAATTGGTAGCAATGCTAGACACACACACGAGCGTTCACTCATTAGCTAGTACGCTACCACCTATTTAACTAACAAGAAGATTTAATCATGCCTATAAAAGACCCGAACAACGTCAATTGGACCGTTGTTGTTTATTTATTTTTCGTTACCTTATTGGGTTCATTAGCTAGTTATTGTTATCAAGTGCTTAATGGTAACAAATTTAATGTCTGGATATTATTTGCACAAATATTTATTTCAATATTTGCCGGTCTATTGGTTGTACTTGCTGCAAGTTATTTCAACTGGGATTTTGAATTAGCCGGAGGAATTGCTGGTTTAGCCGGTTGGTCTGGTGCTGCGCTCATAAAAGTACTTGAAGAACAATTACTCAAGAAAGCGAAAGGACATTGTGATGACAAAACTCACTGAACACTTCACATTAGAAGAATTTACAAAATCAACAGTTGCAAGCAGATTAAAAATAGATAATAGCGTTCCTACAGAGTTAATGCCTAATATTAAATTAACCGCTGCAAAGTTAGAATTAGTTAGGCAAGCTTTAGGAAAACCTATTATTATCACTTCTGGTTATCGTTGTCCTGCGCTAAATGCGCGAGTTGGTGGAGTCACAACCAGTGCCCACACGCAAGGATTAGCCGTCGATTTTCATTCGTCTTTTGGTACACCTAAAGAGATTTGCCAACGATTAATCGAAGCAGGTGTTCAATTCGACAAACTTATCCAAGAACATAATCAGTGGGTACACATAGGATTTAGTCCATCAAAAAACCGTCAAATAGTACTCACAGCAGTTAAGAACGGCGGTAAAACAGTTTATTTAAATGATTTAGTATGAAATTGAAACGCAAATGTGAATGTGTATTAGCTAAAAATGACAGCTACGAGATGGTCCTAGTTATAGAATGTAATTTACTGGTCGAATGGTTTTTGTGGGTTTTCGCCACAGCCGTAACAGCAGGTTTATTTTATCTATATGCATCAATAGTACAGCACGAAATAACTGATGGAATCATTACATTTTTATTTGGATGACATATGAATAAAACATATATCACAGTAGCAATCTGTTTTGCGTTACTTGCATATGTAATATTTGATTTATATCAAGATAAAAACTCAGCTAAAAAAGAAGCGCAAATATTATCTGATAAAATATCTCAATTAGAGCAAGTTATATCTAAAAATAATCAAATTATTGCAGATAACGAATTATCAAAACGTGAACTAGAAAATCAATCTATAGAAAGGCAGGAGCAAATTAATGAGCAACTCAAAGAAAATGATTGTGCTAATCGGTTTGTGCCTATGCCTGTTTCTGCCAGCCTGTACAACAGAGCGAAAAATATACGTAAATCGCCCGATTCCAGCCAATCTATTAAGTGACTGTTTACCAAATTTACCTCCTAATCACATGACTTTCAGCGATAGTCTACGATATAACGAACATTTGTTTAATGTCATTGAGAAGTGCAATGCAGACAAAAGGGCAATAAGGGAGATTAGCAATGCAAAATAAAAATGGTTGGGATGGACTTTAATTTTGGAGAGTTGAAATAGTGGCAATATTTAAACGCGTTACAAAAGAATACATTCAAATGAATTATACCCATTATGCATTAGCATATGGTATTTACCCGATCTATATTGGTAAATTAGAGCATGAATCACCAACAGTTGAAGTAAGAAATTGGTTTCCAATTTGGGGGTTAACATTACTCGATTATATAGTTCAGTCTTCATTATCATTCTTTGGCAAAGAAAATATATTCATGTTTAAAATAACCGGTGAAATAAAATGTGATAACGACGGATTCCCAAAAAGGCATCGACTAAAGCCATATGAGGAATCGTCATACTGGCAAAGGCTTGCATTAAGTCAACTTGATGTTGCGATTCGTGATTTGAGCGAAATTAGGTCTAACCCTGAATTCCCTCAATGGGTGGATAATTGGATTTGTGATAAATTAGATTGTGCGTTAAGGTTTATCGAAAGTTCAAAGGGTGAAAACGGTTGTAAGTCCATGGCACGAGATGCATACAATAAGGTGGCTAATGCGCTATTAGTATTAGATATGTTCAGATATAGCGATTTATACAAAAATAAACCCAATACTGTAAATTTAGATAAATACATTCAAAGTAAAAATAAATAATTATTCACTATTACCGCATAAACTATAAAAATTCACCAGTTCTATAATTTTAAAACTGCATATTTATTCAAAACTGCCGTGAATTACTATTAATTTAAAAAAACGGAAATAAAATGATCACAAAGCTAATAATGAAACACTTTGATTTTGTTTGAGTTTTTAATTATTTTTGAAAATCCATTGCTAAACACGTTTTTTTTCGGTACGATTTAAGAATAAATATATATATTGCCAGCAAACCGCCTTGTGCGGTTTTTTTGTGCCCATTTTCTTTGAAATACCACAAATCAAATTCAATTTTCAATCAATCATAATGCCAACACACGGCAAATATTAATCAACCAAGAGCTTTACAGAATGAGCCTAAGAGAGTGACAGCTAATGTCTGAACTCTTGGGGCTGTTTATTCTGTGTGACTTAGGCTCATTCTATAAAGGACATAATATGAATATTATTAAATTCGATTTTAACGAAATGGTTACTTTACAAGGTAATCAAGTAATGACGACATCTTTAAAGGTGGCTGAGTATTTTAATAAACGGCACGATAACATTTTAAGAGGCATAAATAAGCTTGAGTGTTCAAAGGAATTTCGCGCCCTCAATTTTGAGGAGGCTAGTTATCTTGATGAACAAGGCAAGCTTAGACCAATGTTTAAGATGACTAAAGATGGATTTATCTTTTTGGTTATGGGCTTCACTGGTAAAGCTGCAGCACAGATAAAAGAGGCGTACATTTACGCATTTAACTGGATGGCTGAACAACTTATTAAAATGCAACATAGCTACATGAAACAACATAATGACTTAATGCTTGAGTACATGAAAGAGAAAGATGTAGCAAGTATGTCGGGTCGATTACTAAGGCGATGGGGTAGAGAGAAGAAGCCAGAGCTGAAAAATAGAATAGAAAAACTTAAACAGCAATCACAAATTGAATTACTAATTTAAGGAAACATATGACAAAGGGCGAAAAGAAAAAAATAGGTCGCCCAAGTGAGTTAGCCGATTGTTTAGTCAAGGCTAAGGAGTATTTGCTTGGGGACTATGAAACGTTTGGTGATGTAGTTCCAAGCGTTGCAGGTTTAGCATGTTATTTAGGTAAACACCGCTCAACAATGTATGACTACGCTGATCAAAGCAGTGAGTTTTCCGACATATTAGAAAGCGTTAAAACAGTTCAAGAAAATAAGTTGCTTAACAAAGGTTTAACAGGTGAATTTAATTCAAATATTGTCAAGCTTATGTTGGGTAAGCATGGCTACACCGATAAGCAAGAAGTAGACCAAACTGTCACAAACAAATTGGACATATCAAAGATGACCACCGATGACATCATAAAAGAGTTAAAAGCCAATGGTTACAGCGAACATGAAATCAATAGAATTGTTGCTGGAACTGAGGATAAGAAAGGCTAGAAAATCATTTCTTACTTATCGCCAGTTGATCAACAAGAATTTAAAAGTCAATTGGTGGGTAAAGGAAGTATGTGAAGAGTTAGAGAAATTTTATTATGATTTTGTTAATGGGTTAAAACCTAAGTTAGTTATTCAGGCACCACCTCAGCACGGTAAATCAGTTGCAATCATTGATTTTATATCATGGGTTGCTGGGCATAACCCAGACTGTAAAACAATATACGCTTCATTTTCAGAACGATTAGGCATTAAAGCTAACTTAAAACTACAACGCATCTACGACAACCCCACTTATCAAAAAATATTTCCTGACACAAAAATATCAAATAAAAACGCCGTTACTATTTCATCTCAGACATTAAGAAATCGAGAAATCATCGAGTATATTGATCGCGATGGTTATTTCAGAAATACTACTGTGCGCGGTTCTATTACAGGCGAATCATTAGATTTAGGTGTTATTGATGACCCAATAAAAGGGCGACAAGATGCAAATAGCTTAACTGTTCGTAACTCAACATGGGATTGGTTCACCGATGATTTTTTGACGCGATTTAGTGAAGATGGTGCATTATTGGCAATACTTACGCGCTGGCATATTGATGACCCAATAGGTCGATTAATTGCCGCAGATAAGACAGTCAAAGTATTAAGTTATCCAGCTATAGCTATTAAGGATGACAAGCACAGAAAAACAGGTGAAGCGCTATTCCCAGAGCATAAAAGTATTGATTTTCTACTTGCACGAAAGAAAGTGATGCCAGCCGCTAACTTTGAAGCGCTATATCAGCAAAACCCATACATTACTGACGGTGGAATATTCAAAACCGAATGGTTCAAATCATATCGCGTATTACCTAAGCTTAAATTTACAGTTATCACGGTTGATACAGCCCAAAAAACGAAAGAGCAAAACGATTATTCGGTATTTGCGCTTTGGGGGCAAGGTGAAGACGGTAATGCGTATTTAATTGATATATTGCGCGGTAAATGGGAAGCACCGGATTTAATTAAAATGGCTAAAACTTTTTGGTATAAGCATGTTCCGAATTTTAATATCAGATCAATGAATGTTGAAGATAAAGTAAGCGGAACAACACTAATCCAAACGCTATCACAATCAACAGAGCCCGTTATACCGATTAAAGCCGTTCAACGTAACATTGACAAAATTACGCGCGCTAATGATGTTGCGCCATTCATCGAAAGTGGCAGAGTTTATCTGCCGGAAAAAGCGGAGTGGTTAAATGATTTTATTGTTGAACATGCACAATTCCCGAACGGGGCGCATGATGATCAGGTAGATACAACGTCGGATGGTTTGAATATTATTTTTGGGAAATTTATTATTGATATCTGGGATGTTTTATGACAAAAATTAACTATCTTACTGATTCATTAGAAAGCCTGTACACATCACTAGGCAACAAAAACGATTCGGTGAGATATTCGAATAAGAAAATATCTGACCGACAATTGTTAAATATGTATAGCAATTCTTGGTTAACCGGCAAATACATCAATAAAACAGCTGAGGACATGCTTAAATTGCCGAGAGTGTTTAGTGGTGATTATGATGAAAACCTGCTAAAACTCGTTATTGAAAAAGAAAATCAATTAAAACTAAATGAGATAAAAGAAAAGTTTCTGACGTTCAGCTCGCTATTGGGGGATGCGCTAATCGTGGCAATTACTGATACTGATGATTTGTCGCAACCACTATCGGATGTCGAAGATATTCAACGTTTCATTGTGTTAACTAAAGGTGAGTTTAAACCTGAAAGTAATATCGATGATGATTTAAAATCTGCGAATTTTGGTAAGCCGATTTATTACACGATTGGTGAAAATGATAAGGTGCATCATTCACGCTGTCACAGATTGAAACTTGGTAAATCAAAACTGACAGATAGAAATCAATTTGGTATATCGGATTTACAAAACAAATACAATGCTATTCGGTTGTTTGACACAACAATTACATGTATCGGCGACATTATTCAAGATAGCAATGTTGATGTGCTGTTTATCCCTGATTTGATAGCCAAAGTGGCACAAGGCAAAGAAGATGATATTAGAAAGTTCATCAACCTAATTAATCACACGAAATCGTCAATGAATGCTATTGCGTTAGATGCGGGTAATAGTGAGGCTCAAGGGCGTTGGGAACAAAAAACTGCAACATATAGCGGATTATCCGAAATTCTCAGGGAGCTGATTACTGTTACAGCAGGGGCATTAGATAGACCAATTACGATATTGTTTGGTAAATCTGCAAGTGGCTTTTCAACGGGTGAGGAAGATTTAGAATCATATCATGGCACAATCAATGCGCTACAAGAAAATCGATTACGACCTGCTCAAGAATTCATTGATAAGTTTATTCTCGATAAAATGATGCCAAATCATGGGTTAACCTATGAATATCCATCAATCAAGGTTATTAATGAGGATAAAGAGGCGACGAGGTTTAGTCAGTTTGCTTCTGCAATATCAGCGTTAGTAACGGCAAATGTTATATCCGATAGAGTTGCTCAAACTGAATTAATCGCGCGTAAACTCCTGATTAATACGACTGAGGAGGATTTGAAAGATGGAGATTTATTCTCTACTGAAGAGTTCGCTGTCGGGGCGTGATAGATTTTTACCGCCAACAACACCGAGTAAGCGTGCTGAGGTTTATTATCGTGAGGCTTTAGCCGATTTTATCAGAACAATGGTGAATCGAATCACTGATGCGCTGAGCAAAAAGAATCTAGTTGATGCTGTAGCGATTAGTGATGATAATTACATTAACTCTTTAATTGAAGTTCTGGCGTCAATTGCTGGTGAAAGCATCGAGGAAAGGGCTAAATTATTGGCTACTCGATTCGTTAACAAGGTTCATTATCAGAACAAAACGCAATTTACTCGTAATTTCAAAAATGCGTTTGATGTTGACCTTTCAAGTATCATCGAAAAAGAAATTCTAGGCGATACGTTAGCCGTAGCTATTCAGCAAAATGTCGAGCTTATAACATCAATCAAAAACGATTTTATTAATGACATTGGCTCAAATGTTTTCACTAATTATAAAAAGGGGTTTAGGCATGGCGAGCTAATTAATGAAATTCGTGCAAGAGGCAATGTCTCATATTCACGTGCAAAACTCATTGCAAGAGACCAAACAGCTAAGATTAACGCTGATTTTGAAGAAGAGCGTAATAAAAAGTTAGGTTTCGACATTTACAAATGGAAAGGCACGGGTGATGCACGGGAGCGCGAATCGCATTTAGTTTTAAATAACATGTTATGCAAATATTCAGACCCTACAGTCTACTCAGACGATGAGGGTAAAACGTGGAAAAAGCGTAAGTCAATAAAAGCATTCATCGGTAAATGTGGCGAAGACTTTCAGTGCCGATGTTTAGCCATTCCTTATATTAAATTCTAATCAAAAATATTAATTAATGCTCTTAACTGAGTAGGGCTATTTGCGCCCAAATAAAACATAGAGAGGTTTTATGGCTTGGGAAATAACGCCACAAGGCTACTTAAAAACAACCGCTAAAATCACCAAAGGGGCAGTATTACAGTATTACGGTCATGAAATTGGTTTAACAGACAGCAGAGCTAATAAGCTGGTTGATGTTAACCGCACGATTGATGAACTCAGTAAACCTGAAACACTAAAATCAATTGACGGTATGCCAATCACAATTACACACCCCGATAAAAAATCAGTTGATGCTAAAGATTGGAAAAACACAACGGTTGGACATGTTCAAAATCCGAGAGCTAATGGTAATTACATTGTATGCGATGCATATATTCAAGATGCGTCTGCAATTGAATTACTCAAAAGCAAAGATATTCGTGAATTATCTGTCGGCTACGAGCCTGCGGATATTCAAGAAGAAAACGGAAAGTTTTATCACAAAAATATCCGAGTTAATCATATTGCAATCGTCGCAGAGGGTAGAGCTGGCTCAGATTGCAGACTAAATGACAGTAAACCAAAAATAACAGGAGCAAAATCAATGCCGAAGAAAAACAAACTAATTGCGCTAATAGATTCGTTTCGTCAGCGTTTAAATGATGCTGAGGGCGAATTATCAAGAGAGGAAATCAATAAACAAATTGATGAACTCATGGCGCAACTTAAGGAAGTGCAAGATAAAGAAGATGAGGAATCAAAAGCCAAGGCTGATGAGCTTCAAAAACAAATCGATGAGCTAAAAGCAAAGCTTGAAACGTTAAATGATGAAGAACCAACTGCTGGTGAAGATGATAAAGATGCACGAATTACAGCTTTAACAGCAGAGCTTGAACAAGTTAAAAAAGAGCGTGATGAACTAAAGGCTCGAGTTGAAGAACTTGAGGCTGAAAAAGACAAAGAAAGCGTGATGAATGACGCCAAAGTAAGATTCCCGAAAGTTAAATTGAATGACGCTAAAAGCGGTCGTGATGTTCGTATCGGTGTGTTAGTCGATCATGGCATTTATAGCAAAGAACAAGCGTCTAAGTTAACGGATGCTGAAATCAGAGCGGCTTATGCTGGTTTAGTAGCAACAAGCACGAAGAAGAACAGGGTTGTTTCAAGCTTGCTTAATGACAGCAAAGCAGCTCAAACAAAATCAGCCAGTGCGCGATTAGGAGGTAAATAATATGGGTTACAGTTTTACAAGTTGGGATTCAGATCAAGGGACAATGCAACCTGGTTCTATTTACCGTGTATCTAGCTCAGACAGTAAAGTCTGGGGTGAAGAAAATTTAACTGGCAAAGATTTATTGTGCGGTACTTTCGTGGCAGTAAACGCAGAGGGAGGCATTAAAGCAATCGAATCTGCAAATGATTTAATCCACGGAATTATTGTTCGAGATATTTACGGTGACAAGCACCCAAATAATCGCCAAATTAACATCGGGCATTTTTCACATGGTGATTCTGTTGTTGCGTTAGCAGTAAATGACATTGAGTTAAAGCGAGGCGAGCGTGTTTATATCGTACCAACGGGCGACGATGCAGGCAAAATCACAAATGTAGCAGAAAACAATATCGATTTAGGCTACTGGGTTGAACGCGTAAGCAACGGCAATCACTGCGCGGCAATTACATTAGGTTATGCACAATCAGTTAAGGTTGCAACAAGAGGAGTTAAGGCGTAATGGCATATGAAAATGTAGATTATAGTGACGTTATCACAGAACAACTGTTAGAGCGTGATAAACAGTTACAAGAAAAAGAATTACCGGAAATTAACATTGGTGAAGCAATACCAATTACAGAGGGACTAGATTTCGCGACCGAAGAATGGGAATACGGCGTTACTGAAGTGCGTGGTTCTGTTAAAAATGGTGTGATTGGCATCAAAACAACATCGCTTGAAACTATTGATAGCACAATCGAATATAGGAAATCACCAGTAGTTCAATGGGCTAAAGGCTTGGTTTACACTCAGCAAGAAATAGAGAAAGCACAGAAATTAGGCATCAACTTACCAGCCAAGAAACAAAATGACTTGTACGCGAATGCTGTAGCAACAATTCAGTATGCTGGTTATGTTGGGCATGAACAAAAACCGGGTCAAGAGGGGTTATTAACAGGGTCGCAAGTTAATGTTTATAACGAAACATCAGGTAAAACATTAAAAGAAATGTCATCAGATGAGTTTGTTAAAATGATTCTAAGCGGATACGATGAAGTTTGGTCTCGTTCTAACTATACTATTCAACCAACGCATATCGCGATGGACGCAAAAGACTTCATGACAGCTATGCAGAAGTTCGACCCAAATCCTCAAATTTTAGGTACAGATTTACTACCAATTGCGGCCATGGACAGAGTTATGGCTGCGTTACGTAAAGCGTCGCAAAATGAGAGATTTAACATTAATTTCGTTAAGATTCCTGCGGAATATGCTAAACAGATTAACAAAAATAAATCTCGTTTAGCAATTTACTCTCATGACCAAGATTATCTTGAAATGAAAGTGCATATGCCAGAAATCTTAGAAGTGATGCGAAAAGATTTGCTCTCATATCAAAGTGGTTATCGCTCTGCGTTTACTGGCGCAATGTTTAAAGAACCAAAATCCGCGCAGTATGTAGATTATAAATCCTGATAAATAAGGGGTATCTATGAGCTTTCGCGATGAATACCCCGAATTTAAAAGCGTGTCTGATAGCACAATTGATCACTTTTTAGAAAGTAGCACGCTAGTTGTCAGTAAAAAGGCTTGGGGTAAATTATATAATCTTGGTCTTTTTGCTTACACAGCGCATCGATTAGCTATCAAAGGCTTTTTAAATCGGGATTTAGACGATAACGTTATTTTCAACAATGGTGAAAATTTCAAATCAGTATCGAGTAAATCAGCGGGAGGTTTATCTCTTAGCTACACATCACAAAACACATCATCAGGCAATCCTAGTGACTACGATTTAACTTCTACTTCTTACGGTCAAGAATATCTACGATTACGTCGTTTAATAACACCTATCGGGGTTGTTGGATGAGTGAATTAGAAATCATAAAACGACTAAAAGAAGTCATGAAGCGAGCTGAACAGTTAAATCATCTTCAATTGGTTGTTGGTATACCGAGCGATGAAAATTCACGAGAAGAATCGACTAGCATAACCAATGCTGAGCTTGGAGTTATTCATGAATTTGGTGTGCCCGAAAAAAACATTCCAGAACGTTCATTCATGAGGTCTTCAGCATCAGAAGAATCACAAAATTTAAGTCGTTTAGCAAAAATTAAAATAGCTGAGTGTTTGAAATGTGAAATATCTGCGCATGACGCTTTTGCGACTGTGGGAGTTTATTTACAGGGTAAAATCGTAGATAAAATTACTGATGGTGATTTTGAGCCTAATACTGAAGCAACGGTGAATCGCAAAAAATCGAGCAAACCGCTAATTGACACGGGACAGTTACGAGGAGCAATAACATATGAGGTCAAGGAAAAATGAAGCGTGAATTGATATCACAATTTTTAAGCGATCCGTTTTTTGCAACTAAAGTTAATTTTGAGTCACAGGGTAGCATTACATGCATTATTCAACCTGCCAGCAATGATGATTTGCAAATATTACCTGAGGGCGACAGATATAACCCAACGGTACGGGTATTTTCTCGTGCAAAACTCACTAACGGCATGATGTTTCAGCATCACGGCATGAGATTTCGCATAATTTCAGAATCAATATGGAGTGATTATGGCTATTACGACTGTCTCGCGACTAGATATGACGGCTCTCAGGCACATGATAGCGGAGGTTTTGACGTTACCTGAATCTTTAGTATTTGATGCTAATAATATGCAGGATGTTTCAAAGCTGGATAAATTCATCACAGTTTTAAATGCATACCAATCGGATATCGGTACTGAAGTTAAATTTAAAGGTGCTGAGGAAGAGGAGATTGCATCAACTCTCAGAGAGACAACTATCTCAGTCAATGCCTACGGTAAAAATGCCTACGATATGTTGTGCAAACTGACTGAATCAATGAGATTTACCTTTGTTTGGCAACGTTTAAAACGTCTAGGTATGGGATATCTAAAATGCTCGCAAATCCGTAGTCTACCAACAGCGATTGCAGGCGGTAAAGAACAACGCGCGCAAGTCGATCTTGCATTTTCAATTAATCCAATCGTCAAGGCTCCAGTAAACCGTGGCGATACAGTAAAATTCAACATAGAAAGAGGGTAATAATGAGTTTACCAATCAGTCAAGTTGTAGATGTAACACTACAACAATCACCACGGGGTGCACAAAAACGTGATTTGAGCGTGGTTGCCATCTTCACGCACGAAATGTGCGACGAGTTTACTAATCCAGACACTCGCTACGTCGTTGTATCTGATCCTAACAGTGTAGCGTCATTGTTTGGCACTAATTCAGATGCGTATCGTGCTGCTGCTGCGTTATTTTCAGCACGACCAAAACCGAAAACCGCGTTAATTGCTAGATACATGAAAGATAATTTCACATCATCAGCGGTTAGTTCAAAAATCAATGGCTCGGCATTATCAGTAAGCTATATTCAGTTTAAAAACATTACCGATGGTTATCTGTCATTTTACTTTGGTGATACAAAAATCGATGTTAAAGAGCTAGATTTTTCGACTGTTTCAAGTATGCAAGATGTAGCAAATGTCATTAATACAAAACTAGCCGATATTGGCGTTAAATTTATTTATGACTTAGTCGGTAGTCGATTTATTTTATCATCTGAGACAGAAGGTAAAGGTGCTAATTTTGGTTATGTGTTTGATGCGCAATTAGACGGTACATATATCGGTAGTATGACTAATCTAATTGATGGTAGAGGTACACTAATCAACGGTGAAGACGCAATAACTTACAACAAAGAAACACCTGCCGAAGCACTGAGCAAGTTGCAAAATCAATACCAGAATTGGTACGGCGTTTATTTTGCTAATACGATCACTGACGCTGAATTAGTTGAAGCCCACGACTGGGTGGTGGCTCAAGGTGTTGAAAATGCAAAAGTCATGGCATACACAGAAACCCGACCGGCTAACATTGAATATACTGATACAAACGTACTTAAAACGCTATCAAAACGTAATAGCGGTCGCTTGATGGCTCAGTATAACAACAAGGGCAACACTCATGCAGCAGCCGAGCTAATGGGTATTGCTTTGACAACGGTTTGGACGGGTGTAAATACGGCTAAAACTGTTAAATTCAAGCAAGAAGTTAGTGTCACATCAGACGATAGAATTACAATCAACGAAGCTACAAAATGTAGACGCCTAGGCATAAATTTTTATACTGATTACGCGGGTGTAAACATGTTAGCCGAGGGTGTTATGCTTGGTGGGACGTTTATTGATGAAACGACAGGCTTGGATGCGTTTATTAATGCGGTGCAAGTTCAGGCGTTCAATACGCTACAAGGTCAGCCTACAAAAATCCCTCAAACCGATCGCGGTCAGCAAATTTTAATCAGTTCAATCAAAGTGGTTGGCGAGCAATTTATCAATAATGGCTTCTTGGGGCTAGGTAAATGGACATTGGGTGACCTTGGCGAGTTATCTTATGGTGACCAAATTAATGGTTATTATTTCTATTCTGATTCGTTCGACATGCAAGATACAGCAGATAGAGAAGCTCGCAAGATGATGCCAATCAATTGCGCACTTAAGCTTGCTGGTGCGGGTCACAGCGTCGATATCATTGTTCAATTTAATCGATAAGGATTTTTTATGTCTAAATCATTTTCTTTAGAAGATGCTATTTTAACGATAGACGGCACGGAAATTACAGGCTACGAGAATGCACAGGATGCTATCAGTATTGCGCCTATTGGCGATGACGGTGATATCACATACGGTGTCAACGGAAAGGGCGTTTTTGTTCACTCTTGCAATCGTGGCGCAACAGTAACTATTAAAACGTTACAGCATTCTGAAACTAACCAAAAACTAAATCAGTTGCGCAATGCTCAAATTAACAATCCGACCACGGCGACGGGTAAATTAATTACATACAAAGATTTGCGTAATGGTGATGAGTTTTTATTGACAGGTTGCTGGTTTACAACACCACCAACGCATGCGCGCGGAACGTCACACAACGGCGTAACATGGACATTTAAAGCAACTAAAGCAGAATTTGACATTAAAGGCGGTTTATAATGCAAAGCACAGATTTTACTATTGATGATGTAGTTTATACATTCACACAAGCAGATTTTTTCAAATCAAATAAATATCTAAAAAAATTAACAGCTCTACTTCAGGGTTGTTTTTCATTTGAAGGGAATAAATCAGGTTTTGATATCGGTCAATTAGCATCAAATATTGGCTCTGAACAATTTGCAGAAATAGAAAAATTTATCCTTGATTATGTTACCGCTGTCGATGAAAACGGTAAGAAAATTTTGTTTCAAAAGCCACAAGAAGCGGGCGAATTTTTCAATACACATCGAAGCCATTACTATCAAGTGATAGTTGAGGGCTTAAAATTTCATTTTTTGGGTTTTTTACCAAATGGGATTGCATCCAAGCTAAGTACAGCCAGCTTGGAGACGGTGGCGGAGACAGTGATGTAGATTGGTTTGTGTGGGGTGTTATAGTCAATAAATATGCAACGCTCCACGAACTTCGGACCGTCTACTCTCTTGATGATGTTATCGATATGCATAACGTAATAGCTGAAACTAAATTAGCAGAAAAGCAGCAAAGCGAGGCGCAATAATGGTTTTAGAAGAATTTTTGATAAAAATTGGTGTTGATGCCTCGAAAGCTTGTGATATTGCAAAAGTGATTAACAATTTGCAATCAGGCGCTAATCGGCTTTCTGATACAGCAAATAGCATACAAAAAGACACAAATAAAGCGATCCGTGAGACAAAAAAATCAACATCGGAGGCAGGTAAAGCGGTAGATAAAACTAAATCTAAACTTAGCAAGTTGAAAATCGGTATTGCTGGTTTAATTACGATTGCCATGCTGTATGGTAAAAAAATTGTTAGCGCATTTAATAATGCAATGGATAAAGCCAAAGAGCTAGCAACAAAAAAAAGTGCACTGTTCAAAATCTCACAAAAGGAACTTAAACAAGCAGAGCTTTATAAGCGAGAAATGAGTAAAACGGGGCTTGCGCTTGATAGCATCAAAACCAAAATTGCACTAAATCTTGCTCCTGCGCTGACTAATTTAATTGCTGGATTTCGTAATTGGCTGACAATAAATAAAGAACTTATTGCTAACGGCATCACTAAAATCATTAAAGCGGTCGGGATAGTGATTCAAGTTATTATGAATTATTATAAATTCCTCAATATGATCATCACCAATACTATAGGTTGGAAAAATGCAATTATTGCGCTTGGTATTGCCTGGGCAGTGCTCAATAGGGCTTTTTTATTTAGCCCTATTGGAATTGTGATTGGACTACTTGCGGCTTTAATGCTGTTAATTGATGACTTGATGGTCTACATGAATGGTGGTAAGAGCCTTTTCGGTGAATACTGGCAACCGTTCATTGACGGAGCCAAAGCAGCGTGGGAATTTGCAAAAACATTCTGGGAATTTCTCAAAGCACTGTGGACGGGCGATACTAAAAAAATAAAATCGCTATCTAAGAGTTTGTTTGATTCGATAGTAAGCGGTTTTAAATCGCTAATATCGGGCGTTAAGTCGTTATTGTCAAAAGCATTAAAAGGCATATTAAAATTTTTTGGCATGTCTGAAAGCGAAGCAAGTAAAACGGTAGATAGAATTGGTAAGATTTTCAATTTTATTGTTGATGCGCTTACGCTTCCTTTCAGAATGGCATACAACGCTATATGCTCGATAATGGATTGGCTTGGTATTGATGCTGGTGATGTTGTTAACGCTATTGGAGAGACATTTAAGGCTATCATAAACTTTGTTACCGCACCTTTCAAAGCAGCTTGGAAATTAGTAAATGATTTATTTGACATTTGGGAGGATGACACTACCTCGACAACTGGCAAGATAGGTAAAACGTTGTGGGCAATATGGGATTACATTACGTCACCATTCAAAGCCGCTTGGAATTTTGTAAAATCACTGTTCACAGCGTGGATTGGGGATAGCGGAGATACTACAAAAAAATTAGCGAAAAAATTTGCTGATATTTACGACTCTGTAACCGCTCCATTTAAAAAAGCGATTGATTGGATAAAAGATAAATTTTTGGGTTTTATTGACACAATCAAAAATAAAGTTAAGTCGGCGTTAGCGTGGTCAGGTTTGTTTGGCAATGATGATATCGAGGTGACTGAGAAAACCATAGCTGAGTCAAAAATACAGGCAAAACTTGCTACTAATATAGCGAGCGCGGGTGGACTAATGCAATCAAATAGAAATGTAAATAATAATAACGTATTCACTCTCAATAATACAATGAACGTTACGACTCCGCAGGATGGGTTTGACAAAGTTAATAACATTGTTGAAGAGATGGCAAGACAAATAAATGATAACTCTGCTACAGTTATGGGGTCTAACTAATGTTTCAATCTATATTAAATAAATCATCAAAAGACAGCGGTTTGATAATCAGTGATAATTTTACCTTTAATCTGGATATTAACACCGTTGAACAACATGCATCAAAGCTGAGGGTAACAGAAAACCCAATTGAAAACGGGGCTAATATTGCAGACCATGCGGTGTTAGACCCTAAGGAAGTGACGGTGTATGGATTAGTTGTTGGGTATGAAACTAACAACTTTTCATTTGATAAAATGTTAGGGGTTAATTTTTCCGAATATCCGTTACCGATGCCGATTAAAGCGGTTACTGCTCAAGCAGAACAGATGGTTAAGCGTTATGCGTCACACTTTCAAACAGGCGCAAAAGCAGTTAATAAAGTGGTAGCTGATTTTCTACCGGACTATCAATCGCCACTTTTAAACAGTTTATCATCCGACCGTATCGCTGATGCTCATGAAAAGCTATTAGCAATACAGCGAAGCGGAGAGCCAGTAACGCTGCAAACTAACACTCGGCAGTATAAAAACATGATTTTGACCTCGGTTGGGCTTACTCAAAAGCAAAATACAAGTGGCGAGTTTGTATTAACATTTCGTGAGATTTTCATTGTAGATACTCAGACAGCGAGCGGTCTAAATGTGCCAAAACCAAAAACAAGAAATCTGGGAAAAACTCAACCGAAAGAGGTTGACAGCTCAAGATCAGGGTTAAATGTAGTGACTGGTATTTCTTTGTGAAAAAAATGCACATTATACAAACAACAAACGATGATGTGTTAGAGCAATCATTTTCACTATATGATATGAATTTGCGACTAACATTAAGATATAACGCAATATCAACAGGATATCAATTTGATTTATTTGATATCAATAATGACGAGTATATAACAAAAAACAAGGGGCTATCAGTCGGTAGTCCATCGCTTATTGAATTTAATTTGCCTTTTGTATTTGTTTTAGATGATAAATTAGGATTGGGCATTAATGCGATATCCAAAGACGATTTAAATAATCGTATGCAATTATTAATCATGGACAAGGAAGAATATCGTGAGGCAATTCGGCAGGGTTTTAGAGCTTAAAATAGGTAATCGTAAAGAAAGCATTGTTATTAATAATCTTAGGGTTACCTTTTCTATCAAAAAAACGTTAACTTCAGAGCCTAACACTGCTGAAATATCAGTTTACAATCTCAATGATTCAAATCGCAACCTTATCACTGGCAAGCAATATCATTTTTTAGAGTTATCAGTCTGCTATAAAGAGGATGTTTTGCGATTGATATTTTGTGGTGATATCTTGACAGTTGAAAATAAACTGACAGGACAGGACATCATCACAACGATGCGATGCGGTGACGGGCACCGAGCCTATACCGAAAAAACAATAGTCAAAACGATGCAAAAAGGGCAAAAAGATAGCGACTTTTTAAATGAAGCGGTAAGCAGTTTTGGTGTTCAAAAGGGCGCTATTGATTTACCCAATGATAGGGTGTTGCCACGCGGTAAAGTGCTCATGTGCGACACACGCGAGGCTATGCATAAAATTGCTATTAATAATAATGCTGATTGGTCTATACAAGATGATCAGCTAGTTGTTATCCCCAAAAATAAAGCTCTTGCTAATAACGAGGGCTGGGTTATTTCTAGAAGCACAGGGATGATTGGTAGTCCTAAAAAATCTAATGAGGGGCTAGAAGTTACAACGCTATGCAATCCGCATTATAGAATTGGTTCGCTTGTTCGCGTCGAATCAAAACTCACCGAGTATAACGGCGATTATAAAGTAAAATCAATAGAGCATAACGGCGACTTATACGGCACAAACTGGCACAGCAAGATAGTTTGTGTTGGCGGAAAGTTTGAAAAAGTATGATTAATTTGTTATTTTGTCGTCTTTATGAATGGGAAATAATAAATGAAAAAGATAATCGCTGTCTCGCTTTTATTGTTAATTGCTTTTAATGCGTCAGCAAATGATAATGCAAAAAGACTTATTCAACTTGTTATAAAAGAAGATATATCTGTTTTTAGAAATGGTGGAAAATCCAATATAAGTGATGAGATTTCTGTAGTTTCAGCGTCACAATTAATCAGTGAATACAGTAACAATCAGTATAAATATGAAAAAGCATACGACAAGCAACTAGTGAACATCAAAACAGTAGCTTCGGGCGTAAAAACTGATTTATCAGGCGATCCTTATATTGTAGCGAATGGTAAAAATCAATTTGAATATGTGTCTCTTGAACTAAAAAATAAAGATGACGCAATGAATATCAATAAAGGTAACAAAATTGATATGATTTGCGTTGGCACAAAAAATAATGTCATGTTTCCAACATTGAAAAACTGCGTGACTGCTGATAGTTATTTTCAAAAATATGTTGAAACAACAATGGAAAAAATAAATAACTTAAAAGAAGATGGCAAGCCCACTTCAACTATTGAGGCATTTTATTTTGGATTAGTGAAATTTGATGTTCAACACCCCAACTTATTAGATAAGTATAAAACTGCGAGTGAATTTTTTAAAAGTAAAAATGTAATTGATGAAATAGCTAAAATTGTTAGAGAATCTCTAACAGAAGAAAACAAGATAACACCAATGCCGAAACCATAATAAAGCCCTTTTGGGCTTTATTCAATCTTGATATCAGCAAGAATACGCCCTCTATAATAATCACAAGTGCAATTTTGATTAATTAATGCTACGTAATCGGTGTCGGCAGGTATAATTTTTTTATCCATAGAAATACACCAATCACAGTCCCTAGCATCACCCACATTTAAGACTTTGAGGTTCTTTATTTTTAACTCTTTTATTTTTTTTAATTCTTCATTCAAGCTAACTTTATTTCTAGCTGAATATACTAAATTTAGAATTATATTTTTGGGGTTGCTTTCATTATCAAGCGCATCATCAGTTAGAACGCTAATAATTTTTTTATGAATCTTCATTCTTGAATTAAGGTTTAATGATTTTTTTTCTTCAGTAGTTAAAAATTCATCACCAAAATCTGGAGAAGATAATAAATTAAATTCTTTAATTAAATTTGGTTTACAATCTTCTTTTATTAGATTACAGCGAGATATTTCGAGCGTCAGCATTTCTTCCAAGTTAGTTGATTGTGTTGTAGGAACTCTTAGCTTTGTGTTGTCGGCTGTTGATTTTTCCTTGTTTAATCCAAATAATTTTTTTAAAAACTTCATAAAAGCATTAATTATAATTGATCGTTTTTTGACTATAGCATAACTGACTTGACTGTAAACATATTTTAAGTTAAATTTCTATTTAGGTGCTCAACACACCGAAACAACGAGCGGACTTCCGCACCCGAAAGATTAGCGGTTTTTTTACGTCCAAATTTTATGGTCGGGTGGCGTGCATAATACAATACCGAAAGGGAATAATGCAGGCTGTCTCGTTGCAGTGTTGAAGCACCCGACCTCCCTCAATCAACATGAGGGATAATAATAAAATCAACGAGGATGTAGATATGTCAATAACAAAATTAGAAACAATTCAGTTTCACAATCAACAATTAATTGTTCTTAATCACCAAAATAAACCGTATATAGCCATGAAACCTGTGTGTGAAAATATTGGGTTAGATTGGCACGCTCAACTAAACAGAATCAATCGTCACCATGTTTTAAGCAAAGGTGTCGTCATGATAGCGACCCCCACAAAAGGCGGTGTACAAAAGTACGTTTGTCTACCAATTTCAATGATCAACGGTTGGCTTTTTGGTATTGAAACTAGTCGGGTAAAACCAGAAATTAGAGCAACACTAGAACAATATCAGCTTGAATGTTTTAATGTGCTTTATAGTCACTTTATGCCAAAAATGGCACAACAATACCCTAATACAATTAACGCCGAACAACAACAGCAAATTAAGCAAGCTGTTAATGATCGTTCATATAGAACAGGTGAACATTATCAAGCGATTTATACCAAGCTTTATGAGCAATTCAAAATCCCTCGCTACCAAGATTTGCCAGCGAATAAATTTGAGGAAGCGATTAAGTGGTTGGGCGGTGTGCATTCTCGAAGCGTATTATCTGACGAAGATTGGTATGATTTAGCGTGGTTATATAAAGCCGCTGAAAGGATGCGATATCAAATAGAATTAATAGAGCCTGCATTGCGTGTGATTGATTCAGGTTTTAGAGGCAATTTTTACTCTATGGCTCGTGAATACAAGCGAGTTTTATATAGTGCTAAAGTAATCATTGAACGAGAAACAGCGCATATTAAAGCCAAAAATATTATCGATAAATGGAACAATGTCTTGCCAGTTATTAGACATGCATAACCCTTTTTTTTAGCCCTTTTTTAACATATTGATTATTATTAATTAATTTTCACACAATAAAAAAGGGTTATTTTTTCAAAAATGGCTAAAATTTAGTTAAAACAATAGGCTATGTTTGATATAATCTAGTTTACCGCCGAGTAGGTGGTTTAGAAACAGTTGATATGAAATTGAACCATTCCGTCCATGTTTACCGCCGAGTAGGCGGTTTTTTATTGTCTAAATAAATTTTTGAGGGAAATTCATCAACGCGTTTTGTTTTGTGCTGCCAACTCATTAATAGCTGCTTCAGCCAAAAAATTACTTCGATCTTTATAAAAAGAGTTTGGCGCCTTAACTGCGTTATCTATTCTATCGATAAGAATATCTGGCAATGTGATATTAATTCTTTTTTGTTTACCAACAAATGATGACAAATCAACATCAATAATGACCCACGTATCGCAATGAGCGTACTCATTGTTATTTTTATACGAGACATGATCATTATGAATATCTTTGACATCATAATCGCCTGATTCAATCATATCTTGCACAGTTAACAAGATAGCTTCTGTTGCCATTGCTGGAATATCGCTTTCTTTGTCGGCTGCAGAATAACAACTATATTTATTATCACATAACGCAGGCACTACAATGCCGTAAGCTGTGTCGCTATCGTTCGGTGTTTCAATGCCAAGAGTAAAAAACATAATACCTCCAAAGGTGGCGGGCTATAAAAGCCCCGCCGATTTTTTGATTGATCTTACTGTGCCAATCGGTAAATCCGATTTTGGATGAGGCACTGGAAACGTTTTATTAGTTATTGGCGAGTAAAACATATGATGACTACCTCTAACTCGTTTCAGAACACATCCTGCATTAGTAAGTTCTTTTATTAGGTCAGTTGATTTCATGTTTACCTCCTAACCTGAAAACAATTATACACACATATACACATAAATCAATAATTTTTTATTAGGTAATTTATGACAGATTCACTATTTGACGCGGTTGAAAATCAAATAAAACGCGCACAATCAAATGTTTATACCGCACTGCCAGCAAAAGTTATTTCGTTTGATGGTCATACAGTTCAATGTAAACCCATGATTAACAGAGTGCTATCCAATGGTGAGGAAATTTCAATCCCTCCATTAGTTGATGTGCCAGCTCAATTCCCACATGCGGGTGGATTTTGCATAACCGTACCCATAAAAGCAGGCGATGAGGGGCTTGTTATCTTTTCGAGTCGTTGCATAGACGGTTGGTTCGCTTCGGGTAATGCGTCAAAACCGCTTGATAATCGAATTAACGACCTCAGCGACGGTTTTTTTATAGTTGGTTGCAATAGCGTGCCAAACAAAATACCTGATTTTTATCATGATGGCCTTTCGATGCAAACTGACGACGGATCGACACATATAAGGCTTACAAATGGAACAATCTATATAAAAGGGAATATTGAGCATGAGGGAAATACGAATCAAATCGGTAGCTACAATCAAACAGATGGTAATACAAATAGCTCTGGCACGATAACGGCTCAGGATGTTAAAACCAATAAAGGTATTGATTTGAATACGCACACGCACACAGATGTAAAAAGTGGCAATGATAAAACAGGAGCACCGACATGATAGTTAGAGGCTTAGATAATAATCACGATTGGACGTTTGGGCACGGTTTAGGTAACTATTTAGATTATTCTGATGCAATAGCGCAATGCGTAAAAACCAAGTTATTAGCATTAAAAAGAGATTGGTTTTTAAATCGTGAGGATGGTATAGCATGGTTTGATTATCTAACTAAAAACCCTAATACAAAACAACTAGAAATTGATGTAAGAACAGAAGTTTTTAAAGTTGATGGCGTTGTAAATATCGATAGTTTCGACATTTTGTTAGATAGCGACACTCGACAATTTCTAATTCAAATCACATATACCGATAAATTCAATAAAACCAACGAGGCATCATTCAATGTTACAAATAAGTGAAAAAGGTATTGAAATCGATGATATCTATACAATTCAAGAAAGATTAGTTGCTGCATTTAAATCGATATACGGTGATGACGTCAATCTCGATAGCGATACGCCTGACGGTCAATTATTAGGGTTATTTTCACAAGAGCTTGCAAACATTCATCAAGCTGTTTCGTTTATTGTCCAGATGTTAGACCCGTATCAAGCGACGGGTCAATGGTTAGAACAGCGAGCAATGTACGCAGGGATAACACGAATCACGGCATCATATTCTTATATTGATGAAGTTATTTTTACGGGTTCTTTAAAAACGACAATACCTAACAATTCTATTTATATAGATAAGAATAAAAATAAATGGGTTACGACAGAATCAATAACGTTAAACAATTTAGGTAGCGCTCGCGTCAAATTCAGGTCGTTAGAACTCGGTAATTACACTGTTAATGAAATGGACGAGTTCACGCCAAGTACAATAATCATTGGTGTAGATAAAGTCACTGCGAATACTAAAAGTTATGGTGGTGTTGATGAAGAAACAGATGCGCAATTATTAAAGCGTTTCATGTTATCCCATTCAATTAATAACTATGATGACCGCCAAGGCATTCAATCCGCACTAATGAATATAACAGGCGTTACGAAATGCGTTGTATATGAAAATTATACGAATAAAACAGATGAAAAATGTGTGCCTGCTCACTCATTTAACGCTGTTATTTTGGGTGGAGCTGATGAAAAAATAGCGGAAGTTATTACTAAAAAGAAAATTGGTGGATGTGGGTTATATGGTCAAATTGAATCCTCTTATTTATTAGATGGTATACCGCGTAGAGTTTATTTCGATAGACCCAAAAAGGTCGATATCAACGTCTCAATGATAATTGGTCGTTATAAATCATTTAACGATATCAATACTGAGCAAATCAAAACTAATTTAAAGAGTTTGGATTTTGAAATTGGCGAGAATGTTTATGCATCGCGCATTATTTCGAGCATTAATTTAGTTGACGGATTCTATATTAAAGAACTTACGGTTAACGGCTCAAATATAGCAAATATCGGTTATAGAGAATATGCAAAGATAAATAGTGTTGAGGTGCTAATTGAATAGAGAAAAATTCATTATTTGGCAGTATCGAACAAAGCCAAAGGCTCTGGGCACGATTAGAGCTATCTACGCAGAAACCGATAACACGTTTAAAAATGTTGTTCAATTAGCAGATATTCTTAATATTGACAAAGCGACAGGCTATGCGCTTGATTTAGTCGGTCGTCATGTTGGTGCATTTCGAGTTTTACCAACAGCTATTGCCAAAGAGTATTTCGGTTGGTTGGAAGACAACACTGCGCTTTCATTCAATGTTGGTGAGTTTTATAGAAATGGTGATGCATTACACTCATCAGTCGTTTTAAATGACAACGACTATCGTTTTTTTATTAAAGCGCGCATAACCAAAAACTACCAAACTGGCGAAATATCAAACATTGTTAATTCAATTAAATTCGTGATTGGCAAACATGGGAATATTATTGATTCCCAAAATATGACGATGAACGTACTAGTAAATAGCGATCAGCTTAATTCATTGACACTATATGCAATTAGCAAATTGGATATTTTGGTCCGGCCGGTTGGTGTTATGTATCAATATGTTGTTTTAATCAATAACAATCCGTTCGGGTTTTCTCATGATGAAAAATCATATGGATTCAATATAGGTAAATTTGTACGACTTCAAGAAATAGGAATTAATTAATGAAAATTCAAGAAAAACCAGATTGTTTAATTTTTGCCGAATCTGCGAAAAAAGGCGAAGTTTCGGACTTTCCAGATGTGAGCAGAGGGTGGGGGATAACTATTGAGCAAACAGGCTCGAAACCACCAATGGAATGGATGAACGGTGCATTTAACCGCATTGATAAAAATATGCTGTATTTATTACAACAGGGCGTGCCGGAATGGAGTGAGAAAGTCACTTATCCAGTAAACGCTATTATTAAATACAACGGCGTGTTATATACTTCAATAGTTAAAAACGAAAATTCAATACCTACATCAAGCACAACTAAATGGAAAAAAACACAGGCTGAAATACCAAATGCCAGCACTAATCAAATCGGTAAAGTACAATTAAGCTCATCAACAAATAGCACATCAGAAACAGAAGCGGCTACACCGAAAGCTGTGAAAATTGCATACGATCTAGCATCTAATGCAGTGAAAAAATCAGGCGATGAAATGTCCGGTCAATTACAATTTAATGCTAGCGCCGCAGGTATAAAATTCAAATATGAAAGCGGTGCAAAAATGGTTGTGCGCACCGGCAGTCGTAGTTTTGGTTTTATGTTTTGCGATGCAGAGTCTGACCTTTGGAAATCTAAGCTGCGATACAATTATGATAGTAGTATTTGGAATTTCGAAAATATTAATAGCGTTACTATCAACGGCAAACCAGTTTTAAAAACTGGCGATTACGGGATTGGCGGTCAAACTGGCGCAGAAGTTACAAATTTTGATGAACATTTAAATAGTGGATTTTACGGCACAAATTCATCAAAAGTCACAAATTCGCCGCATCCGACCCCCGCGTCAGCGTCACTAATGATACTGCCGACAGAAAATCAAAATTGGAAAATTGAGCAGCTATCAGTTGTTAGTGGGAATGCTCCGCGTATTTATTATCGAGCAGATACTAAAAACTCAGGAAAACAACAATGGATTGAATCAATTACTAGCGCAAATGTCGAGAAATACGCATATCGATTTCAAGGTTATTTAAACAATGAAAACCTGAATAATATCAAAGCAACGCGCCATGGTGTCTATTTGCAAAATATGAATGAATTTGCGACAGCACAAAATAATTATCCGCTTTCTGCTGCTGGATCATTGATCGTAACTCAAACTGGTGGAGACGGCATTGAAGGGTGCGTGCAAATTTATACTGATTATTACTCTGTACGTCAATTTGTAAGAACTTACAGAGACGCACCAAACACGTGGTCTCCGTGGGTTGAGCAAATTACGTCCTCAAATATCAGTTCGTTTTTACCACGCCAGCAAAATTGGTATAACGTAATATCGCAACGCGCCGCAAATGTAGTTTATACAAATACAACAGGGCAAACTATTTTCGTGAGAATCTCGTTTCAACATGGCTGGTCTGGGACTGCAATAGATATGCGACTATTCATTAATGAAATGGAATTTTATGCGACTGCTGGCGGGTCCGGCAGCGGCAGCACAAAAAATGTAACAATGTATATGCCAATTCCCGCAGGGTGTACATATAGAGTAACTGGAGGCGGGAATTTAACTGCGTGGGACGAGTTGAGGTGAAATCATGAAATATTATAAAGATACTAATAATCAAGTTTATGCGTACTGCGATGACGGCTCTCAAGACGAGTTTATTCCGCATGAACAAATTGCGATAACAGAAAAAGAGGCTTTAAAATTAATTAAGCCAAAACCAGAAGATATTCAATACCAAAATCAAGTTATAAAAACAGCGTTAATTAATGAAGCCAATGAAAAAATAGCGGTGCTTCAGGATATTATCGATCTAGATATGCAAGAATCTAATGAAGAGGAACAGCTAAAACAATGGAAAAAATATCGCATATTATTAACTCGTGTTGATGCGTCAGATGTTAATGCGGTATTCCCTGAAAAGCCCTAAGCGGGCTTTAAGAGTAATTCAATATCTAATTTATTTGTAACAATAGATTTTAGATGTATACGATACAATTTCCATTTTTCTATTCATCTAGTCAGTTATTTACACTTTGATGTTTTGTTGATTTAAATAGTTTAGATAGGAAAAACATAGCGCATCCTAAAATTTATTATTTAGCACTAAAATTTATAGACTTCGCTATATTATTTACAATTTACTGAAATTTGACGCGGATAGATTGAAATTTAATTAGTCAATAGTATAATTATATGCGTCTAAGTTCCAATGTAAGCCCTCGGCTATATTGCAATGAGGGTTTTATTATAGAAATAAAATTCCGGTGTTTTTCGGTATTTTTTTCGGTATTTTATTTTTACATCAAAAATATATCTAAAACATTCAATATATTACCCCATTGATTTTAATCCTGTAGGGGACGCCATAAGAATTCTTGATAATAAATAGTTGTCCCGTACTAGTTTAAAGTTGGTTTTCTGTGATCTATACTTTGAATAAAGCGTTATTGCATCTAATTAGAATCTAAGTAAATAGTTTTGTTTTTTTACCAATTCTAGTGCATTAAGTAAATCTTGATTTCGCAAAGTAAAAAATATTTTTAAGTTTGATGGAACAACTCGATTATATACGCCTCAAATTTTTAAAATAGAAATTTTTAATATTGTTAATTTCATAAATGGTATTGATTCACAACGTATTTTAATTATTTTGAGTTAACTAACAAAAGCATTTAGCTATTTATAAATTCTTTATTTTTTGTTCACTCTAGTGCATTAAAATTTTGCTATATCATTATTAATTATAATTAATTTACTTGAAAATAACTTAATAAAGCACCTTAAGTAAATCATTATCATCCAACTAATGGTAAAGCTAGATTTTATTTATTTCATAGATAGTTATTGATACCTTGATTTTTAAACACATTTTATGTTTAGTTAATAATGATAAATGATCGGAAAGAATACCAAATAGTCTTAATAAAAGCGTATCATTAGTAATGAGGAAATAATGAGCAATAATTTAATCTCCAATTTAAATCGACTATTAGATAAAAGTATTAAATTACCCTTATATCAACAAATTGTTGAAATAATTGTTAAGTTAATTACTTCAGGAACATTGAAGAAAGGTGATTTTTTACCTAGTGAAAGGGAGTTTACTCAACAACTCAATATTTCGAGAATAACTATACGTAAAGCTTTAGAAATATTAGAAAATGACGGATTTATTATTCGTGCACGAGGCTATGGTACCTATGTTAATGGTTCCTTCGAATATTCACTTAAAAGTCTAAAAGGTTTTTCCGAACAAATTCAAATATTAGGTCAAAAACCAAATACAATTTGGGTTAATAAACAATTAAGTAATGTCAGTCCAGAAATAGCAAGATATCTTGGTGTTGACTTAAATGAAGATGTTTTTATTTTAAAACGTATTCGATATATTGATGACTATCCTGTATCGATTGAACAATCCTATGTTCCTAAAGCACTTATTGATAATATAGATGATATACAAACTTCTTTATATACCTTTTTCCAGACACATAATATTATTCCTATGCATGTTAAAAACTGGGTATGTGCTAGTGCGCCCAATGAAGAGTTTATGCAAGTGATGTCAGTGGAAAAGTCGGAACCTGTTTTGATTATCAAACAGCAGGTTTTTGATGAAAATTACATTCCTATTGAATATAGTATTTGTCACTGCCGAAGTGATTTATATGTCTTTACAACTGAAGAGTAAGCATATTGGATGAGTAAAATTTAACTGTGCTTATCCTATTATCGAGTAAAAATTAGATTATAGTCCAATTAGCCATTAAAAAGGGGGAATAAGTCCCCCGATTGTCTTTTTGCGATTGTTATGTCTAGTAACGAATGAATAAAAAATTTGTTTAAAACGGTTAAGTTATTCTTGTTTTATATGTTTAATAAGTTGTTGTCTGGTTGGTGAACAGTCCGCACCTTTTTGGCCAACAGTGTAAGATGCAACTGCATTGCCTAACGTAACTGCATCGGATAAAGACCAACCAGCTGATAAAGCCGCAAGAACGCCTCCTGCATGATTATCTCCTGCACCAATTGTATCGATTACTGTGACTGGAAATATATCCACCCACTTTTGTTCACCTTTTTGATAAACGTAGGCACCTTCACAATCTAATCGAATAATGATCGGTGTATGATGCTGAGTAAACCAATTATGGGCAAAGTTTTGTACAGCATCTTTAAAATTGCTGGATTGACTATCAAGACCAAGAAATTCAGCCTCTTGTCGATTGACCGATATAATGGGTTTTAAAGCGAATACCCGATTAAAAATTTCGGAATTTAACGTTGATATTCTTGGGCCAAAATCAATAAAAAGGTCAAAAGGTTGAGAGAGAGATTCTAACCAATCGAGAATTTCAGATCCTGTTTTACTCGATAATTGGTAGCCACATAAATAAATTATTGCGTTTTTTTCTATATGAAGATTAGCAAGTAATTGTTTATTCCAAGTACTTTCAATACCTTCAATAGTAAAAAAAGTTCTTTCACCTGTGGGGTCAACCAGAGCCAAACACCAGCCATTATCTTCTTCAAGATGAGTAAACTCAGATACAATCTGATGATGTTGCATTAATTGGCTAATTTGTGTTGCCCAAATACCTGTTCCAATAGGTAGGGCATTATACGATTGCATACCTAATTGTTTTAACATTAATGCAATATTAAAGGCACATCCACCGATATGTTTTTCTTGCTGTGATAACAAAACTTCACCACCTGAGCTGGGAATAAAAGGGGTTTGCATCACTAAGTCAATAACGGCAGCGCCAATAAGATAAATTTGCCGTTTAGTTGTTAAACATTCAATTTGCCTAATGAGCTGTTGGTTGACCATTAGCTGACTCCTTTATCCGTCTTAAACGATAAAACTCTTTGCTATAGTGTGTAAAATCTAAGTGATTAGCTTCATTAAGTTGTTTTATCCATAATGGATTGATACACTCAACTCCATTTAGTGCACCACAAATTGCGGTCGCCATTGCACCAATAGTATCTGTATCACCACCAAGGTTTGCACAAAGTATGGCTGATTGATTAGGATCGGTTTTTGCAATTTCAACTATTGCTAATGCAGCGGGTACGGCTTCAAGCGTACTGGTGCCTGCTCCTACAATATTATAAATATCGGACAACTTAGACTTAACGCCTCCTGGTTTTTCAGCCAGATCCAGTGCTAACTCAATTCGTTTTGATATTGAAGGACTAAATGTGGTTATTTTTCGTGTTTGAGCAATATCAGCAATCGTTGCTAAACCTAATTTAATTTGTTGCCAACTATAATTGTCTATTGCTTTAGAAATTGCCCAGGCAATGGTGACCGCACCAGCAATGGCTATATCTGACTTATGTGTTGGGCTTGAAGCAAGCGTAATTTGTTCGATGAAATCATCTAAATTATCAGCCGGCAACAGACAACCTAATGGCGATACACGCATCGCTGCACCGTTCGTTGTTCCATTATTTTCTAATGAATCAATTGATTTGCCTTGCGAAATTAGATTAAGTGCAATTTTTGAAGTAGGTCCTAAGACATTTTTGTTAAAGGCATCGAAATTTTGTGCCCATTTCATTATATTATTGGCAATAGTGTTTGGCTCAATTTGGCCATTACACTCAATAATGGCATCAGCAAGCGCGAGTGCCATTGAAGTATCGTCAGTAAATTGAGCTTGATTGAAATAACAGGCTGCATTATTTTCTTTCGGACCCGGTAAAAAAGTATCTATCCATCCAAAATAGGACTGTACTTTTGTTCTAGGCCACAGTTCAGATGGCATTCCCATTGCATCGCCAATGGCTTGTCCATAAAACGTACCTAATATTTTATTTTCCTTAGAGATAGACATAATATCCTCTATTTAATTCTGTAAATTATTCGCAAAGTGATTAATTACCAGCATAAATTCGAGATCAATGTTATTGCAATTGATCAACTTTAATTGGTTCGATTTCACGTTTTTCTCTGAAAAATAGTAGGAATATTACTGCAATGATCACAATCATTACTGCACCAAAGCCCCACATGCCAGCCCAGTTATAAGTTAAACCATTTTCAGGCGTTTCATATTTGAAAAAGTATTCCATCATTGTTCCACCTAAGTTATAACCAACTAAATTCCCTAAACCTAAGCAGAAAAGTGAAAATAATCCCTGAGCAGAGGCTCGAACGTGTGCAGGGGCTTTTTTATCAACATAGACATAGCCGGTAACGAAATAAAAATCATAACTAACGCCATGTAGTAAAATCCCAATAAATAACAAACTATAAATAAATAGATTGTCCACACCGCCATAGACAAACAAGCCATAACGTATGCCTGCGGTTATTAATCCGAGCATTAATACATTTTTTATACCATATCGTTTGATAAAGAGTGGGAGACAAAGCATAAATAGAATTTCAGAAACTTGGCCAAGGGATAGCCATCCAGTTGCATTTGTCATGCCTATTTCAGTAAGGTAACCATTTGAAAAAGTGTAATAAAAAGCAAGTGGAATACAGAACAAAAATGAACATAGCGTAAATGTTCTAAATTCTCTATCTTTTAATAAAATAATAGCATCTAAGCCTAAAATTACTCTTAAGCTGATTTTGCCAGTACTTTTTGGTGGCGTATTAGGTAACATAAATGCAAATATTCCTAATACTACAGAGCTTATAGCTGTGATGATAAGTGGAATATTACTTTTCGAAATATCACCAAAACCTAGCAAGGTTGGTAGAAAACCACATACTACGCCAGATGCTATCCAGCCAATTGTGCCTAATACTCGAATACGTGGAAAATAACGTTCTGCATCACTGACATTTGATAAAGCAATGGTATTGGTTAAAGCCACCGTTGGCATATAAGTTAAAGCATATAAAAATAATATAGGGAAAAATAGGTTGAAAGTTGTTTGTTGTGCTGCAAGGTACATTAAAAGAGCACCGAGTATGCATAAAACTGCTAATACTTTTTGTGCTGCAAAATAACGATCTGTAATAGAACCAATAATGATTGGAGAAATTACTGCTGCCATTGCAGTCGTTGCATAACACAGACTAATTTGCGCAGCAGAAAAACCATGATAACTCAAAAACTGCCACAAAGGCACAAACCACGCGCCCCAAATAAACCACTCAAGAAACATCATAGAAGAAAGCTTTATATTATTCATATTCATATAAATGAACTCCACTTGTATGTTACAATTATCTATAGGTTATATAAAGGTATTGCATCGCGACAATATTAACACAGGAATTCAAAGTTAGTAAGAATTGTTTATTTTTTTAGCAAAATAAATTTAAATGCTTTATTAACAATATAAGAATATTTGGATAATCTTT